>NZ_JABDWD010000008.1:0-284989 GCF_019685115.1 Rhizobium sp. NZLR11
TGACGCGCATGAAGAACTTGCCGGTATCGAGATCGTCGAACTGCGAGCTGTCGATGATGTTGCAGCCCTTGTCGGCCAGATAACTCGAAATCGCCGCCACGATGCCGCGCGTCGACTTGCAGGATACCGTCAATACATAGCTTCTCATGTCTCTCGCTCTTCCCTCTTCAAGACCGCCGCCGTGCTTAGATCAAAGCCCCGGCGGCGAACAGGCCGGCGCACTTTCATTCATGCGACAAATTGCAAGATGAACCGTCATGTTTCTGCAAGTTCTCTCACGTTGGGCATAGCTTAGGAGAAGTTGCGCGAAAAACTGTGCCGCCAGCGCCGCCGGGATGCGTATTCTCGCCTTCGAGCGCTGAATCTTAGGCCGGCGGGCGGCCTGCCACCGCGACCTTGCGGCGGGGCGTGGTGATTTCGTGGATGAGTGCGCCGCCGATCGACGAGAGCACCAGCGACAGGATCACGAAGAGGACCGGCTGCTTCAGGATGCCGATCGGCAGGCGGTCGGCGGCGACCCTGAGGAAAGCCAACGTGAAGGCGTGGGTGATATAGATGCTGTAGGAGCAGTCGCCGAGATAGTTCAGCCAGCCGATAAAAGGCAGCCTGGAAAAGTCGATGGAGACCGCGCCGTAGACGATGAAGATCGCCGGAATGCCCCAGGCGTAGAACCGGCTTTCCGGCCCCATCAGCGCCTCGTTGATGAAGAGAAATGCGAACCCCAGGGCCAGTGCCGCCCATGCCCAGCGGTTCGGCAGAAGCACCTTTTGCCGGTAGAGCCAGCCGAGCACGACGCCGGCGAGAAACTCCAGGATGATCGGCTCGCCGTAGAACCGGCTGGCCGTCATCTCAGGCAGCAGCCGGCAGACGATCAGGATCATGGCAAAGACGGCCAACATCGCTGGAATCCGGCGGACTTCCGGGAGTGCCAGCAGCAGCGCAAACACGAGGTAGAAGAACATCTCGTAATTCAGCGTCCAGCCCGGCACGACGACGGGGGCGATCGTGCTCGGATCGGCGGCATTGGCCCATGGCAGAAAGAACAGCGAGGCGATGAGATGCGACAGGTCGAACACTGTCGATTTCAGCAATGACGGGGCCGCCAGCGCCACGACGGCCGAAAACAGCGTTGCCAGCCAATAGAGCGGCACGATGCGTTTGATCCGCCGGCGGGCAAAATCGATGGGGCTCATCGCCCGCCCGCTCGTCGTTAGCCACATTACCAAACCGCTGAGCACGAAGAAGATGTCGACGCCGGTCTCGCCATAGACGAAGGCGGTGGCGTCGACGGCGGGGTTGACCTTGGCAAGCTGCAAGATCGCGTGGAAATAGACGACCATCAGCGCAGCGATGGCGCGCAGATATTGAAGCTGGACAAGCATCGAGCGTCTTGCTCCTCGGGCTCGCGCGGGCGCCGTGCCGCTACGGTCAACTCATTACATCTGCCGCACGATCCTGCCGGAGGCGCGGGCTGTCGTGGAAGCGCATATATCCGACGACGAACCACAGGAGACCGGCGATCTTCATCGAGAAAACAGCGGTCCCCCCGATCATCATATTCAGAAAAATGAAAAGAGAAAGTGAATGGGCGCAACGCCGCTGCGCCGCCGTGCGTCCCGCCGGAAAAAGGCAGACAAACAGCCAGAAGGCGATGACGCCGAAGATCGTC
Organism: Rhizobium sp. NZLR11; assembly: GCF_019685115.1. Classification (NCBI taxonomy): domain Bacteria; kingdom Pseudomonadati; phylum Pseudomonadota; class Alphaproteobacteria; order Hyphomicrobiales; family Rhizobiaceae; genus Rhizobium; species Rhizobium sp. NZLR11. Next base: position 1,670 of record NZ_JABDWD010000008.1, read on the forward strand.
GCCGCGTAGATCAGATAAACATAGCCGCTGTCGGCAAATTCGGCGACCCGGTCGACCGAAAGCCCGAGGATGGCGAGAGGATCGAGATCCATGACCTTCTTCATCGTCAGGTTGATGCGGCCGGTGAAATTGTCGCCGGTCGCATTGGGTTTCAGGGTGTAGACGAGGAAACCAGCGGCGACGATCAGCGGCATCAGCGTCAGATTGAAATTCTTCGGGATCTTCGGAAAGACGAAATAGCCGCCGATGCAGGCAAGGCAGAAGATCAGCATCGTGCGCGTATCGTTCGTCACCAGGATCAGTACCGCCGTGCCGATCATGAGCAACCGGTCCCAGCGACCGAGCCTTTCCCACATGGAAATCAGATAGATCGCGATCACGCCGCAGAAATTGGCGAGCGACACCTGTTCGAGGAAGATCGACGACGAGCGGTGGTCGATAATGCCGAAGGAGAAACGCTCGGGAAAGCCGAGCGCGTTCTGGAACAGGCCTGTCGTGTTGTAGCTCAATGGCAGCAGCCCGCGCGTATTGGCGAAATAATCGGACGGATGGACGATGCTGACGTAGAACGGCACGCTGACGATCTCGAAGATCAGGAAGATCATCACGGCAAGGCTCGCCCAGCGAAAGGCGAGCTTCATGGTTTTCTCGTTGCTCCAGCCGCCGAGGCCGGTAAAGCAGAAGATGATCAGCACGTTGCGGAAATGATCGACGAACAGCATGCGGTTCAGCACGCTGACGTAGATCGTCACGACAAGCGTGAACAGCAGGAACAGGAAGGCCGGGAGGTCCGTCTCGTAGATCCCCTTGTGCAGAATGTAGAGGATGGCGCTCGCCATGATCAGCCCCTCGCTGGCGGCGACATGCGTTAACGAGAGCGGCATGATGTTGTGGTTGATGAAGGCGAGAATGCCGTTGTAGAGCACCGACAGCAGGCCGAGCCAGAGCACCGGGTAGTCGATGCGCGACGCTTGACCGGCGGCATTGAGCCGGTTGCCGGCTATGGTGAAACTCGCTGCCTTCTGGTCGAGGATCGCCATGTCAATTCCCCGCCGGCTTGACGGTGACGCAGGCGCCGGCTTTGGCTTTTGCCGAGGCGACGAGAAGCCGCATCTGCGGCCGCTCGGTGCCCTTTCGCGGCTGGACGTTGAACGGTTCGTCGGCCGGCCACCATTCGCCCGCCGCCCAATAGGACCAGCCAAGCCAGGCGTCGCCATTATCAGACATGGTGGAATAGATCTCGGTTAGCCCGCTCATGCAGTCCTTGTCGGTGGAGGCGCCGAATTCGCCGAGAAAGCCGCGCTTATGGTTCTTCTTCAGCCAGGCGGTGACGCCGGCGATCGCCTCGACGGCGGCGCCTGAGCCTTCGCAGGTCGGGTGGGTTCCGGAGGAATCGGCGTCGAGATACTGGTGGACCTCATAGGCGTAGAAGTCGAGCGGATCGCGCACGCCGAGCATGACCGTGCCATTGGCGCCGCCGATCACGTCCGTTTCCCAGCTTGCCGCGCCGCTCCAGGCGGTGCCCGGCACCAGGATGAGGTTGCGGGCGCCGACGGCGCGGATGCTGCGGATCGCCGCATTGGCGGCATCGAGCCAGTCCGTCGCCTTGATGTCGTGCGGTTCGTTCATCAGGCCGAAGAGCACGCCGTCCTGATTGGCGAATTCGACCGCGAGCCTTGCCCAGAAATCACCGAAGGCAGCATCCGTCGCCGGCGCCGTGCCGATCTGCGCCTTGTCGTAATAGCCGAAATTATGCGGGTCGAGCAGCACGGCCATGCCGTGCTTGCGGATCAGCCCGACGGTATCCTTGATCCGCTTGAACTCGTCCTCGTCGAGCCGCCCGCCGAGCGCCGGCTGCAGCCGCTCCCAGCGGAAGGGCAGGCGGATGATCGTCATGCCTTTTTCGGCGAAATAGCCGATCGTGTCTTCGCCGGGATAGGTATAGTTGGTGCCGAAGGTGCCGCCGCGCTCGCCATATTCGCCGCCGGAAAGATTGACGCCGCGAAAACAGGGCGCGTCGGCGGCAAGGGCCGGCGACGGGACGAGAGCGGCCGCAAGCAGCAGCGCCGTCAGATGTCGTCTCGTCCTCATGGCTATCCTCGCAATCGCGGCAAATCGCAACATCGGCGTCGCTGAGATTATTTTAACGGTCCGTTAGCTAAGAATTTCTAAAGTCTCAGCACCTCGGCTTCAGTCTTTCACGCTGGGCGGGACACGAGTGTGCGTATGAACCAGTATGACAGGAACAGGGTAAGCCGGCTCCCTGGCTGGCGCAGTTATGAGTCAACTCAGACTGCGCCGGAAGGCGTGCGCATGCGCAGCCCCGTCGTCCGTCCGGACGATTTCGTGCCGCCGGTGCTCGAACCCGCCGCTCCTGTGCCGCCACAGGCAAGTGTCGCGGCACCCCGCCGGTCCGAGCGCCCGGCGCCTTCGCCCCCGACCGCACCTTTGAAACAGTCAGCCGTGGACGCGCCGTCGAACGCCGTGCCTGTGCCTGCCGCACCGCTTCTCGATCTCCGCTCCAGTGTTGCGGCGATCTGGAGCCGACGGCTGGTCGTCCTTGGTCTGGCGCTGCTCGGCGCCGTTGCCGGCGGGGCGGTGGCGCCGTCCATCGGGCAGAAATTCACCGCCGTCAGCAGCCTCTATTTCGATCCGCGCCAGATCGGCCTTGCCGATGCAGGCGGGCAATCGTCGGGGCCTTCGCCGGAAATGATCTCGACGTTGATCGACAGCCAAGTGCAGATCCTGACTTCGGGCAATGTGCTTCGCCGCGTCGTCGAGACCATGAAGCTTGACCAGGATCCGGAATTCACCGGTGGCCGCACCGATGGCGCCGCCGTGATCGGCGCCCTGCAGAAGGCATTGGTCATCACCCGTCAGGCCAGCACCTATGTTGTTTCGCTTGCCGCGACGACCAATGATCCCGAAAAATCCGCAAGGCTCGCCAACCAGGTCGTCACCTCCTTCACTGAGGAGGAGAACAGCGCCTCGAACGGCATCTACGAAAACACCTCCTCGACGCTCGACGGACGTCTCGACGATCTGCGCCAGAAGGTACTGGAGGCCGAGCAGGCTGTCGAAACCTTCCGCGCCGACAACGACATGGTCGCCACCGAAGGCAATCTGATCTCCGATCAGCGGCTCGTCTCGCTGAACACGCTGCTGGTGACGGCACAGGAAAAGACCATTCAGGCGAAGGCCCGCGCCGATGCCGTCGCCAATCTCCGCGTCGAAGACATCGTCGCCGGCAACCAGGCGGAGGGTGGCGTCACCTCGCCGCTGGTCAGCCTGCGCCAGCAATATGCCACCCAGGCCGCCGCCGTCGGCAGCCTCGAAAGCCAGATGGGCACGCGCCATCCGCGCCTGCAGGCGGCCCGCTCCTCCCTGCAAAGCATTGCCGGTGAAATCAAGGGTGAATTGCAGCGTCTCGCCACGTCCGCCAAGGGTGAGTACGAGCAGGCCAAGGCCGCCGAGGACAGCATCGCCAAGGAACTTGCCGTGCAGAAGGCGCTGCAGGCGAGCACCTCGGACAAGCAGGTGGAATTGAATGAATTGCAGCGCAAGGCGACGGCGGCGCGCGATATCTATGAGACGGTGCTGAAGCGCTCCAGCCAGACGAACGAGGAGCAGAACCTCAACCAGAGTAACATTCGCGTCATCTCGCCGGCCGAGCCGCCGGTCAAGGCCGATGGCCCAGGAAAGAAGATCCTGCTGGTCGCCGGCGTCATCGGCGGTCTTCTCGCCGGTTTCGTCGCCGGCGCGGCCTTTGCGATCCTTGCCGGCCTCTTCGGCCATCCCGTTATCAGAAGTTATTTCAGGAAATCGCCCGCGACCGCCGCTTGATGACGGTCTCCGGTTTTCCTACATCCTGTGAGTGCCCTATTGCCGGCAGGAGAATTGCCATGCGGCTCATGATGCTTCTGATGTCGCTCGTTGCCGTGTCCGGCCTGGCGCCCACGTCCGCCTCTGCCGTCGACTGGACGAAATCGGTCGATTCCAACGTTCAGCCCCTCTATCCCTACAAGGGTCTGCCCGGCGTCAAGGCGCAGCCGGACAAGAAGGAGGAAGAATCCTATAATTGCCGCACCGAAACCGTCCAGATCCGCCGCCGTTACGACGAAATCTTCCGCTCGGGCGGCATGCCGACGCTGATGTATGTCTGCGAACGCGACGGCTTCATCTCGATGGACGACAAGGTTCCGCTACGCGGCCACTATCAGCCGGTGCGATAGAGCCTTTCCTGATCAGATTGAAGCATTCTGTTGGCTCAAACGGAGTCGGATGCTCGACCGGCCGGCGCGCGTCGTAGCCGAGCTCTACGGCCAAGCCGGCCGGTCGAGCAGGCGGCCCGTTTCAGCCAACCCTGCCGCAGATTTGCCTGGCAAATCTGCAAGACTTGGAAATCGCCGGACGCACTTATCGCTTTGCCATAGCGAAGCGGTGCGGCCGGTGGGCCGGACATCTTTCCGCCAGGATCAGAGGCGATCGGCTCGGATGTACCTGGGGTATGCCCATCGCCAATCGCCTCTGCCCTGACGAAAGCCTGCTCCGGCAGAGTGCTTCAATCTGACCAGGAAAGGCTCTAGGCGCTTCAGCCGGTCAGCAAAGCCGCTGAATGCGCCTGTCGGAAACGTTCGATCGGAAATTCCATCCTCAGATAGTCGAAGCCGGCATTTGCTTCTGGTCGATCAACGACCGAATATTTGACCATGTCCTCTTCCTCGATGCGCCGCAGCGGCAGGCTTTCGGCTGCCGAAAAGCCCAGCCGTTTGTAGAGGCCGATCGCTTTTTCATTGTGGGAGAAGACGTGCAACTCGGCCGTTTCGGCCCCAAGCCCGGCGAACGTCCACTCCAGCATTGTCATGCCGCAATGGAACATCAAATTGCGGATATCGCTCGCCCGGCCGCGGATGACATTGTCGAATTCGGCCGAGCCGGGCCGGATGTTGCAGACGCCGAAATTGCCCAACCGGTTTCCGCCGGGATCGCAAATGACGAATAGGATTCGGTCATGGGCGGGCAGCGAGATGCTTTCGAGCCACCGCCGCGTACGTTCCTTGCTGGCGCTAAACTGGGTGAGGAAAAACGGCATCGACTGGTTGCGCCACGTCGTCAGGTCGTCGATCAGGCCAGGCTCGTCGAGCATCGATCTGTCGATGCATTGCAGGTCGCCCACATGCCTGCCGCTATCGTCCCTGATCGGAAGTCGGAGCCGTCGTGCCGGATCCGCATTGTCCTTGAGGTTGACGATATCCACCTGCGCCATGAACGGCTATCCCTGATTGTCCGCTCACGCCTTGCGGCAGATGCAGTAGCCGCCCGGCGACGAAGACAGCACGAGCTTGCCGTTCAGGACCGGATCGACTTCGAAGCGGTCGGTTTCCGCCAGATAATCGGTGACTGCCTTCAGCGGCTCATTGCCGCGCAGCCAAATCTGGGAGCGCTTCGTGAAGGCCTGCTCCTCGGTCAAGTGGCCGATGAGCGTGTCGGCGACGACGAGGTAGCAGCCTTCCGTCACCAGCGGACCGTAGGCTCGGCATTCCGCCAGAACATGCTCGTAGGAATGGTCGCTGTCGAGCACAACCATGACGCGGGCGCCCGGCGGGATCTCGGCCTTCACGGCGGCAAGCACGTCGTCGTCGACGGAACCGCCCTGGATCATCTTGATCCGGCTCGACATCGGATGGGATTCGATCGACTCGCGATTATGGGCGCGGATGTCGATGTCGACCCCGACAACTTTGGCCTTGTCATTGCCCGTGGCGGCGAGGATCGACGCCATGAAGATCAGCGAGCCGCCGCGCGCGATGCCCGTTTCGATGATGACATCGGGTTTGGTCGCCCAGATGACTTCCTGTGTCGCCAGGATATCGACCGGAAGCTGGATGATCGGCACGCCCATCCATGACCAGAGATAGAAGTAGTCGAACTTGTCGAGCCCGATCAGCGTGTTCAGCGACTGTTGGAAACTTGCCTCGTCCTTGCCGAGCGCAAGCGACATCTCCCGCCTGTGGGCTTCGAATTCGAGACGATCGTCCTTCGTGGTCATGACTGTTCTTTGTCCTTCGCTGTAGGGCTGCCTTAGACCGACTGCCGCAATGCCGTGCTGTTATGGTAGATCCGCCCGGCCGCCACATCGAGCAGCGTTGCCGCCACCCGGTCGATATCGGCTTCGCTCATGTCGTGATAGCTGGGCAGGTTGATCGCGCGGCCCGGAATGCTCCAGGCGTTGACGTTCTCGGGCCGGTCATCGAACATGGAGAGGCTGGAGAGGGGATGGAAGAAGACGCGCGCGTCGATATTGGCGGTCTCGAAGGCCTGCTGCATCATCTCGCGGACAATACCCGTCGACCGATGAAAGACCGCGGTCGGCATCCACGCGCCGTTAATCGTGCCGCTATATTCCGGGTTCATCGAGATGCCCGGCAGGGCGGAAAGCCGGACCATGTAAGCGGCGAGGATTTCCCGCTTGCGGGCGACGAGTTCTTCGATGCGCTCGAGCTGTGCGCAGCCGATGGCCGCCTGGATGTTGGACATTTTGTATTTGAAGCCGATTTCGTCGGGCCAGAACTGCTTGGTCTGGCCGCGCGCGCGGCCGTGGTTGCTGAGCGTCAGCACCCGTTCGTAAAGCGCGGCGTCGTTGGTGACGAACATGCCGCCTTCGCCCGTCGTCAACGTTTTCGTGCCGTGGAAGGAGAAGGTGCCGAAGGCGCCCATCGAGCCGGCGCGGCGGCCATTCCAAACGGAGCCGATCGCTTCCGCCGCATCCTCGATCACTGGGATGCCGGTGCGCTTGCCGATCTCGAGCAGCGCATCCATGTCGCAAAGATTGCCGTAGATGTGGGTTGCGATGATCGCCTTGGTCTTCGAGGTGATGTGCCGCTCGACCTCGTCTGGATCGATGCACCAGGAGTCCGGCAGCACGTCGACGAAAACCGGCTTGGCGCCGAGGTGGACGATCGGCGAGACGGTGGCGACCCAGTTGGTGTCAGCGAGGATCACTTCGTCGCCTTCGCCGACACCGAGCGCGGCCAGGCCCATGTGCATGGCGCCGGTGCAGCTCGATGTAGCGATGGCGAAGTCGCTACCGAGATGGGTCTTGAAGTCGCGTTCGAAGCGGTTGATGTAGTCGTAGCAGCGTGCGCCCCAGCCGGTCGCTGCCGCGTCCGTGGCATAATCGATTTCAAGCTGGGTGATGGAAGGCTTGGTGTAGAAGATCCTGTTTGTCATGCCGCTAATTTCTGTTGAATTGAAATCGAGACGCGGGCGCCCGCCACGACGCTAGCTTTTGAAACTGGCGCGAGGCTCACATGATGATGTGCCGGGCGACATCGTGCTCGTGGAACACCAGATTGGGCAGGTAGCCGAGTGCTACGAAATATTCCCGGTCGCTGTCGACGTTGATGAAGACGGCAGTGCTTTCCAGTGGGCTGTCGCTGATTTCCACCGTAACCTTCACCTTTTCGTTGAGGCCGAGTTCGCGCATCAGGCCTTCGAGTGCGGTGATTTCCGAGAAGCCGCCGAGAAGCAACGTGTCGATGCCGATTGCCGAATTCACTTCGCTCACCAGCGTCTGGATGGCGACCATCAGAGGCAGCCCTTCGCGGAAGGGGCGAATTTCCGGGTGGTCGAGCATCCCGCCCCACATGATGCGGGTATAGAGCTCATAGGCCTTGATGAAATTCTTGCGCGCGGCCCAGAAGCGGAAGGCGACCGCCATGCGGTTGAGCGTGAAGATCTTGCACATCTCTTCATACTTGAGACGTGACTCGGGCGTCAGGATCACCGCCCCGCGCCTGGCGCCCGTATAGAGGAAATATTCAAGTCCGCCGCGATAACGATCCCAGCTCGTCATGACGTCATTGGCGCCTTCCTGTGGACGGTCACGAACGATCGCCGAATTGGCGATGGAGCGATAGAACGGCCGCTGCAGGAAGGCGACCGCGCCTTGATCGAGGAAATGCGCAAGGAACGGGAACGGGTAGAAGCAGATGTCCCGCGGGATCCAGGCCGACCGCAGGGCCGACGCGCGGTAGATCGCGATTTCCGGAAAGATGTGGCGTTCGAAGATATACTGAAAGACGTCGCCGAAGCTGCCGCGCGGAAACTTCCGATCCTCCTCGACATTGTAGAACTTGGTGATGTCGTTTTTGGCGACTTCGTCATAGAGGAACCAGGGCGCATGGGCGCAGGTCACATCCTGGTTCTCATCGAGATATTTGACGGTGTTGGCCACCGCATCGGCAATCAGGATGTCGTCGTCGGCGAGATAGACGACGTATTCGCCCCTGCCGAGGCGAAGAGCGCTCGTGACGTTGGCGTTAGCGCCCGCATTGACCTCACGCTTGTAATAGCGGATCGGCAATCCGTGCCCGATGAACTCCTCGACAACTTGCTGGGTGTGATCAGTGGAGGCATTGTCACAGATGACGATCTCGAAGGGAAAATCGAATTTATAGTTGTTCCGGCAATAGGTCAGCGCGTTTCTGAGGTAGGCCTCGCGATTGTACGTCGGGATGCAGATGCTGAGTTTGATGCCGCTCAAAGGCTTGTCTCCTGGCCGTAGCTCTCAAGCGCGGCGTCGCGCTCGCTGATGATGCTCGGCATGAACGGCCAGGCGATGGAAAAGGCGGGATCATCCCAGCGGACCCCGCGGGCAAGTTCCGGTACGTAGGTTTGCGACATCTGGTAGAAGAGCTCGCAGTCGTCCTCGAGGGTCAGGAAGCCGTGCGCGCATCCGACAGGTATGTAGAAGGCATTGTGACTGATGGCATCGAGCTCGACGGAGGCCCACTTGAGATAGCTCGGCGAATCCGGCCTGAGATCAAGTGCCACGTCGAAGACCCTGCCGCGCGTGGCGCGCACCAGCTTCGCCTCCGGCCGCGGCTGCGCCTGGTAATGCATGCCGCGCAGCGTCCCGCGCATGTGGTTCTGGGAGACGTTGCACTGCGGGTAGACGGGCACCAGACCCCGCGCCGCGAAGGTCTGTGCGTCGAAGGTTCGTGCGAACATTCCCCGGTCGTCGGAGCGCGCGTCGACTTCCACGACAAAGGCGCCCGAAACCGCCGTCGGAAGGAATTTCATCCGAGCACCGTCAGTTCCGGCACGGCGACGGCAAAGCGTCCACCCCAGGCTCCGACCCTGCTGTTGGCCGCAACGACTTCGTTCTTGATGTTCCAGGGCAGGATGAGAATGTAGTCCGGCCGCGTCTCGTCGATCTTCTCAGGCGCATAGATCGGCAACTTGCTTCCCGGCAGGAAGTGTCCCTGCTTGTGCGGATTACGATCGACCACGTAGTCGATCAGGTCGGTGCCGACACCGCAGAAATTCAGCAGCGTATTGCCCTTGGCTGCAGCGCCATAGGCAGCGACCGTCTTGCCGTTGCGCTTGGCCTCGTTGAGGAAGGCGAGCAGCCCGTCCTTGATCGGCGCGACGCGGTTCTGGAAGGCCTCGTAGATCTCGACCTTGTCGAAGCCGGCAGCCGCCTCAGCGGCGCGGACTTTGGCTAGGCCGTGACCGATTGCGTGAACCGTGGATGTTGCACGGCAGGCAAGCACGCGGAGGCTGCCGCCATGGGTCGGCAGTTCCTCTACGTCGAATACATTGAGGCCGTGCGCGGCGAAGACTTTTTCGACGGCGAGCAGCGAAAGATAGTAGAAATGCTCGTGGTAGACCGTGTCGAACTGGATGTTTTCCATCAGCCGCAGCAGATGCGGGAATTCAACGCTGACAACGCCATCCGGCTTCAGAACGGCAGAGAGCCCGCCGACGAAGTCGTTGATATCAGGCACGTGGGCCAGCACGTTGTTGCCGATGACGATGTCGGCGGCAAGGCCGCGGGAGACGAGGTCGGCAGCGGTTTCCTTGCCGAAGAAGCGCGCTTCCGTAGGAACGCCGATCTGCCGCGCCACCTCCGCGACGTTCTCAGCCGGCTCGATGCCGAGCACCGGCACGCCGGCCTCGACGAAATGTTTGAGAAGATAGCCGTCATTGCTCGCCACTTCGATGACCTGCGACGCCGCGGTAAGGCCGAAACGTTCGCGGGCCATGATGGTAAACTGGCGGGCATGCTCCACCCAGCCGTCGCTGTAGGAGGAGAAGTAGGCATAGTGGCTGAAGATGTCTTCCGGCGGGACGAAAGCATCGGCCTGCACCAGCCAGCATTCGGAACAGACGAAGGCGCGCAGCGGATAGGATGGCTCCGGCTGCTCGAGTTGCTCTTCCGTCAGATAGGCATTGGCGAGCGGCGTCGAGCCGAGGTCGACGAAACGATGCTTCAACGGAGCATCGCAAAACCGGCAATTGTGCGCTGTCATGATACTGCTTCCTCATATGCCGCGATCTGGCCGAGCGAGAAGGCGCGCATGTCTTCGCCCTCGCGGTTGGCTTTGTACCAGGCGGCAGTCCAGTCGATGGTCTGTTGCAGGCTCAGCCGCGGGCGCCAGCCGATGGTGTCGAGCGCGAGCGCCGAGCTCAGGGTCAGCGCCGGCGCTTCGGGCAGATGTTCCCCCGGCGCCAGCCGCCACACGTCTTCGACGCGATGCGCACGCCCGAGCGCCTCGGCAAGTTCGGAAACAGTGGCGAAGCTTTCGGGATGCGGGCCGAAATTCAACGCATTCGGCAGATCCTTGACGCGTTCCTCGGTCAGCGCTTTCGCGAAGCCGAGATAACCGCCAAGCGGCTCCAGTACGTGCTGCCAGGGGCGGATCGCCGCGGGATAACGCAGCATGATCGGCTGGTTGCTTTCGAAGGCGCGGATGAAATCCGGGATCAGCCGATCCCTGGACCAGTCGCCGCCGCCGATGACATTACCGGCGCGCACCGTGGCGAGCCTGAGATCTCGGCCATTGAAAAAACTGTCGCGGTAGCTCTGGCAGATGAGTTCGGTACAGGCTTTGGAATTGCTGTAAGGATCCTTGCCTCCGAGCGTATCGGTCTCGACGAAGGGGATGCCGCTGCCATTATTGGCGTAGACCTTGTCCGAGGTGATGACCAGCACTGTTTTGACGGAGGGCGTCTGCCTGACTGCGTCGAGAACATTTGCCGTTCCCATGACATTGGTCGAGAAGGTCTCGGCCGGGTTCTCATAGGAACGCCGCACCAGCGCCTGCGCCGCCATATGGATGACGATCTCCGGCTCGAAACGCCTGGAGAGAGAAAGAAGCGCCTCGGCGTCGCGGATATCGACGATGTGATGGCCGCGATCGTCCCAGGGAGCGAGTTTCCGATAGAGTGACGGTTCGGTCTCAGGCGCCAGGGAAACCGCGCTCACCTCAGCGCCGAGCCGTTCCAGCCACAGGGAAAGCCAGGAACCCTTGAAGCCGGTATGGCCGGTGAGGAAAACCCGCCGCCCTTTCCAGAAATCGGTCAGGCCCATTGCTTCCACGGCGCCTTCCCGGAATTCCAGAGTTCTTCCAGATGGGTGCGCTCGCGAAGCGTATCCATCGGCTGCCAGAAGCCGTCATGCTTGAAGGCGGCAAGCTGGTTGTTGGCGGCAAGCCATTCCAGCGGTCCGGCTTCCCAAATCGTGTCGTCGCTTGGGATGAGATCGACCACCGAAGGGTCGAGCACGAAGAAGCCGCCATTGATACGCTGGCCGTCGCCTCGAGGTTTCTCGACGAAGGAGGTGATGAACTGGCCTTCGATATTCGTGGCGCCGTAGCGTCCGGGCGGGGTTACCGCGCACATCGTCGCCTTCAGGCCGTGATCGCGATGGAAGGCGACTTCGGCGGCGATGTCGATGTCGCCGACACCGTCGCCATAAGTCATGCAGAAGGGTTCGCCTGGTGTCAGATGGTCGCGAATGCGCCCGAGACGGCCGCCGGTCATCGAATGCATGCCGGTATCGACCACGGTCACGCGCCAGTTCGGTCGTTTACCGCCGTGATAGTTGATACTGTTGGCGCCGAGGTCGACGGTGATGTCGCTGTGGTGCAGAACAAGGTTTACGAAATATTCCTTGATCATATAGCCCTTGTAGCCGGCGCAGATGATGAAATCATCGAGCCCGTGATGGGCATAGATGTTCATGATGTGCCAGAGGATCGGCATGCCGCCGATCTCGACCAGGGGCTTAGGCCGGACGCTGGTCTCTTCGGCGAGGCGCGAACCCAGACCACCGGCGAGAATTACGACTTTCATCCCGAGCGAACTCCAGAGTGTTTAGAAACAATTATGGTTTCCGGCCTGCCCGGCGAGGCAGTCCGGCATGCGGGGCGCTCACAGGCGGCACGGCCGTATGCCCATCCTGGTCCCGGTATCCGATTTCGTTCTTGTGCGAGGCTTGCGGGGGTGTCGGACGAGGCGGCCGCGCTTTCGGCAGGCCATGCGTTGAGCAATGAAACAGCCCCGCTTGGCCGCACTCGTCACGCATCCATTGCCGAGGCCGTCGATAGAAAACGGCTCTATCGGGCAACGATAGCGCCTCCCGCCTTCCCCGGCACGCTTTTTGCATTGTTACTAATATTCTAACTCTTGGGGAGAAAATGCCATGCAATGGAACACATCGGCGGATTTTGCGCCTCTTGTTCTCTTTCTCGGCGACCGGCACAAGCGCAAGATCGTCAGGACGCTCCACGACGCAGCCGAAGTTCTGATGGTGGACTGGCCGTTTGAGGATGGAGAGGAGTACGTGGCGGCGGTGAAGGCTTGCGCCGATGCCGTCATGGGGCAAGCGGGAATGGACCGACTCAGAGAATTGCTTCTGAGCGCCGCCAGAGAAGCCGGCATGGGGGTTCTGACCGTTATTCCAGACAGCAGGAAGACGACGACCGAAATGGCCGCGTGAAGGCCATCAACCACGCCATCACGCGCCGGCCAAAGCGGCGCTGACGCATGAGATGCACATGCTGCGAACCACCCGATAAGGGAAAGCTCTGCTGATGGCTCCCGCAGGATACCGGTCCGCCGGCCGCTTACTGTCGACAGATGCACACGTCGTCACGAAAAAACCTCACTTCGGAATCCCGAAATTCCCCCGCTTCGGGATTCCGAAATCCGCCGGGTTTTGGGTGAGGTCATCGTGGGAAAACATTCAATGATTTCAAGACAGCAACCAATTTCGGGATTCCGAAGTGCTATATAGATTATGGGAGGAGGTCCCGGGATCGCCGCCAATTCTTGTCCCGAAGAGACGGTTAGGCCTCAAGATCAAGCTGGAGTGGAGTGCTGGCTGCTTCGGCGACTTTAGCCTTCCGATTTTTTGCCGCACGGCGTGGTGGCTTTGTGATCTTTGGCAAAGTGTCGGAGCCGAACTCGTCTGACTCGGAGCCGACCAGCAGCGGATAGGCAGCAAGCGCCGCACCGGCCGAGGATACATCAACGACCTGGTTGGGCGGAGGCATTTCAATGGCCAGCTTGGCGGCTGGCGCCGCGCGCGCCTTTGAAGGCTCAGGGGCGCTGGCTACGGATGTGGCGTATCGGATCATCACAAGGCTCCATTTTGTTCGCTTTATGTTCCATTCGGCAATGAACAAGTCAATGGCGGCTGGCTATCGGCGACCGGAATACGCGTTAATATGGATTTTGAAAGTCCGTGGAATTGAGCAGGCAAGCCTTGAACGCATTGCTGCTGGCCTGTTTCCACAGGCACAAATGCGTAAATTTTGGATAGGCTTAACTCCTTGATCCGGTAGTGATCAAGAATGGAATGGTGCCCAGAAGAGGACGGGACAATAGAACTTTTTCGTCGTTGATTTCATTGGCAAAAGGCGCGTTTCCGTTGTGGGGCTGTGTGGCATGTTTGTGTGGCAGTTTGGACGTGGTATCAATACGCAACATGCCGGTGCGGAACGCGACGCGTGCAATAGCAGAATCAAGTGATTACGCGGTCTCTTAAGCCAAAGCCTTCCACGTCGATGGTCCGCGATGAGCGTGAAAAAAGCGTCTAAGATTAGCTGTTTTCGCTAACCAGCCACCAGCTGTGTCGACTGTTCAGCGATGGCTCCGGCAGAGACGCCAGCTGTGCATAGAGCCAATTGTAGATTGTCAAAGATAGTCGTTGCGCCATCTTACATTAGCGGGGTTGACGAACGCGGGAAGGGCGATTGCTTTCGGAAGGGTCTTATAGTTGCAGCTTTGGAGAACGCGGTCGGTCAGGGCCAAGTCGCCATTACTGAGAATACGAATATGCTGTCCGTCATAGAGCCGATGGATATCGACGCGGAGGCAGAAACTGTTGTCGCTGCTGTCTGCGCCACCGTTGGTAACGGGAACGATGTGTGCTGCCTCTAGGACCTGTGAAAGCTCCTCTCCAGTGACGAGGCATTTGCCTCCGTACGCGTCCAGTACCGTAGCACGGAACTTTGCTTGGCCCTTCCTAACAACTACCTGCGCGGTGGCCTTTTGGCGCTCGATAATCGAAGGCAGGTCGGAGTGCTGGACCTCCTCAAGCGCCTTTTGCGCGTTGATCGGTCCGGTGAAAATGGAGGTCGTGGCAGGAACGCTGACTGCGTTGGTCTCAAAAAGTTCGTCCAAATGGAACCGCTGATCGTACCCATCGATAGCGTGGTCCCTTCGGAGAATATCAAAGTTGGCGAGAAAGAGCATGAACTCGCGAGCGAGGCGGTGGTCATTGGCAGCGGGAGTACAATCCGGCCAGCCCGTGACGACCACCGGGCCTACGCGGCGGTAGCGGAGTACATAGGTGACCATGTTCGCGATTGTCTCTTTAGCTCCCGCGAGAGGAATGACAACCTTGATTAGTTCGTTCGGTGTAAGGAACGCATCCTTGATGCCGGCCGACTGTCCTATGCTATTGATGACCTCAAGAATAAGCTGGAGTGGCCGGATTTCCAGTCCTGTGGCTTTCCATCTAGCGATCTCAGCGTCTGAGTAGGTTTGTGGATTAGGAAGGACCGTTTGCTGCACCATGAGTGCCGCGAACTCACCTTGAGTGATCTTTCCACTCGATACCTGCTTGCCAAGATCGGTAAGCTGGATGATGCCCCGCGTAGGCTTAAGGAGGCCGGTGCCTTTCCAGTATTGCCCGGAATTTCTAATGAGATTGCGGTCGGCTGTTCGACCGAGATCGATATCGGTCTTCGTATCGGCCTGAACCCTCGCGAGGTCCTTTGCGACCTGTTCGCTTGAGGGAGCTTCGTTTTCGTGCTTAGCCAGAGCGCGCAGCACTCCAAGAAATACCGGAGCTTCCAGAAGCCCTTCTGACGGCGCAACGGATAGCCACCGCCATTTATAGGTATCGAACGGCTTAATTGGGGGGATCATGCCACGTCCGATTGATCGTGTCCGGCTTGCGTCATCTCAGCGTTTTTCAGCATCCCGCCAATGGCCTTGCCAAGAAGCGGCGGCACGGCATTTGCAATTTGCCGGTACGCAGAAGTTTTCGTGCCGTGGAACTCGAACGTATCCGGGAAAGATTGGACGGTGGCAAGCTCCCGTGCGGTCATCCGGCGATGGTTGCGGGGATGGTGCAGGACTACCACTCCGCCCCGTTCGTCGCCCCGTGCGGTCACTGTAGGCGCGGGCTTCGTAGGATCGATCCTACGATGACCGATGTGGCCGTTGAACCGGAGCTTGTATTTCGAGCATTCGTGGTTGGGAATGTGCGGCGCGTCTTCGGGCTCCGGGAAGTGAGCGAGGGCCTTCCCCACGGACAGCCATGGCTTCACGCCCGTCTTGAGGGCAATTTCCGGGTCTCCGTGTGTGGCAGGAGGGGGGAAGGCGAAATCGTCGGAAAGGTCGTTCCGAACGCCAAGGATGAGCAACCGCTTGCGGGCTTGGGGAACCCCATAGTCAGCCGCGTTTACAAGATGATGTCGGACCTTGTATCCGAGATCACTGAACTCCTGCACAATGGCCCTAAGGACTTCACCCTTGGCAAATGAGGCAAGGCCCTTGACGTTCTCGCCCACGAAGAAGCGAGGCCGCTTCTCTGCGACAACCCGGACCATCTGCTTGTAGAGTTGGTTGCGTGGGTCTTCCAGCGACCTCGCCCAATTTGCCACCGAGAAGCCTTGGCATGGGAAGCCGCCAACAACCACGTCGCAGTCGGGGATCTCCGAGCCGGGGATCTCCGTGATATCGCGCTCGTCAACGTGCGCGCCGATATTCTTTTCATACGAACGGACGGCGTCCGAGAAGATGTCGTTTGCCCAAATGACTTGCAAGCCAGCCTGAATGAGGCCTAGGTCGAGCCCTCCGGCACCTGAGAAAAGCGAAACGACGCGCATCAAGCAACTTCCTTTAGAGGTGCGGCTTCCTTCAATTGGTCGCCTAATACCTTGCCGAACAAAACGGGAACCGCATTCCCGACCTGCCTGTAGCACGAGTTCATCGCCCCGACAAACTCAAAGTCTAACGGGAATGTCTGAATAGAAGCTTGCTCTCGGATAGACATTCGCCGGTGATTATTAGGATGCTGGATTGCGCAGACGCCGCCGCCGCCGTTGCCGCGAGCCAAGATCGTCGGCGACGGCTTGTCCGGGTCCGTCGTCCGGTGCCCCGTGAAGTTGCGGTTCGTCACCTTGTATTTGGAGAAGATGTGATTGGGTATGTCGAGACCGGCGGCGGGCTCCGGAATGTGCGCCAGAGCTTCCCCGATCGTGACCCAATTCCTCAACCTCGTATCCTTCCGGCGCGGGTCAGCGTGTGTCGGCTCCGGAAATACGAAGTCACGGCCTCTCGGGAGATCGCTGCGCACCCCGGCAATGATAACGCGTTGGCGCGCTTGAGGAACTCCGAAGTCCGCGACATTGAACAGGCGCTTGGACACGCGGTATCCCGCAGCGGCGAAATCCCGCTCGATCTTCTCGACGGCTCGTCCCCCGGCAAGGCTAAGGATGCCCCTCACGTTCTCTGCAAGGAAATACTTGGGGCGCTTATCCCGTACGACCCGTAGGAATTCCAAATAGAGGCGGTTCCGTTCATCCTCTTCAAAACGAAGCAAGTTAGCCTGAGAGAAGCCTTGGCACGGGAAGCCGCCGACAACCACGTCAGAGTCCGGAATGGAGGAAGAGGGGATGCTGCAAATGTCTCCAAGGACGATGTGATTACCGATGTTGCGGGAGTATGTGCAGACGGCATCTTTATCGAAGTCGTTTGCCCAAACCACTTCATGACCGGCTTGGATGAGCCCCAAATCTAGCCCACCCGCGCCGGAGAAAAGTGACACTACTCTCATGATACCATCCCAAGAAACGAAGCAGGTGCGAGCGTAGACGAGCAGACCATCTTTGTGAATCCCTTCCGGGAACACATCACAGGTCATTGCGAACGTGGCTTCAAGTTTCGAGCAAGCTTCGATGGTTGGGCATATTGAGAAAGGTTTCGATCTGGGCTTGCAGGACGACCTCCTCCTTAAGCTCGCATTCCCAGAGGACAAGGACACGCCACCCGAGTGCTTTGAGAGCAGCAACGTTCTCAGCGTCACGGGCTACCGTTCGCGCCAGCTTGGGAACCCAGTAGTCTTGTCTGCTGGTCGGGATTGCGGACGCCCGACAGTTGTTGCTTGGGTGCTGATGCCAGAAGCAACCGTTGACAAAGACCACGGTATTCCACTTCGGAAGGGTGATGTCAGGCTTTCCCGGCAGGTCCTTCCGGTGCAAGCGATAGCGCAAGCCCATACCATGTAGAAGACGCCGGACCAGCATCTCCGGTTTAGTATCCTTACTTCGAATCTGAGACATCAGCGCGCTGCGCGTTTGAGGCTTCATAAAGTCCATAGTACTATCCGGCAGGATATTCGCGTTAGGCAATAGATGGTAATTTCCTGGTAAAAATACCAGCCGAAGCTAGGTCTATGGTGGCGCGCTGGACGAGGTTTGAGAAAGCTCAGTTTCCATATCGACGGCTCAACGCGAGACCATATGCTTCGTGAGGTGGGCCAGCGTTTCGGCCATCTGCTGGAGGATCGACAGGACAGGTGCTAGGTCGGGCGTTGGGGCCGTAATCGATGTGAGGCCGCGTCGATAGTCGGCGTATGCCTTGACGACCATCTCGCATACGGTTTGTGTGTCGAGCACATCTGCGAGTACGGCAATCCGAATGGCTTGCCCCTCATTCAGGAAGAATTCCTCAGAGGGTCGGCCTCCGTCCACCTCAGAAGCCTTTTCTACAGTGGCAAGAAACCCATAAGCTGCGAGTTCATTGACGTGGCGTTTGATAAGGTCACGTAACTTTATGCGCTTTGCGAACCGTAGCCGCGCAGCGAGTTCGAGGTCATGAATGCGCATCTCGTCGTTAATCATATGCAGCGTGACAGAGGGCGTATTGGTCATGTGTTTCCTTAGGAGCAGACAGACCAACCCTTGCACAGGCTAGTCGGAGACAGAACGGGAAAACATCCGGCAAAGCAAAAGGCGAGCTTATTGCCCGCCTCATGGATAGTCCCAGGTCACGGTCGAATGCCCGCTGACGGTGCGGATCAAACCACGCTAACAGGTTCGCTAGGGACCACGCGCTGCGGCTTTCGGCTGTGCACTACGCCCGCGCCTTTCGCAACGAAAAGCTCGTGGCACGCTGTCTCCAGCCACAAAGAGGAACGGTGGATCTCGATGGTGACTGATCCGACTGAGATTGTCATTTGAGAATACTCCTTGGCAGTTGCGCGACAATTCGCAAGACAGACATAGGTCCGAAAGGGAACGCACGTCAAGAAGAAGTTACAATTTATATAACGTTTTCAGTTGCATAAGTGAGAATGAGAGAGTGGAGCGCGGGCGGCTATGCGGTTGATGCGCCCGGAATTTCAAACAGACGGCCACACAGATGAGTACGTACGGTTAGCTGAAACAGCGCGACCTCACGGGCGGCCCTTGCAAGCGCTGACGCTGCGCTATATCCATTCGACAGGCGGGCCTCGCTCTGTGCTCCGTACTGATTTTACTTGGCAGTTGATCGGGAGGGTTGTTCATGGCGTGGCCTGTCGCTTCAGCGGTCAAACGCGCTCTATCACGCGGGATACCTGCACTGCGGACCACGTACCGCCTCGTGGCGTAGCAATCCCCATTTCATTCAGAGTCTCGGCAATCTTAGCCAGCGACTGCCCAGCCTCACGCAGCGGACCAACCACCTTGATAAGGCGTTGCGCCTCCCCGTTGGCCCTCTCCCGAATAGCGGCATTGCGCTTCATCGTGGCGTCACGCAATCCGCCAAGCTTAACGCCACGGTCTTTTGCTGCGCGTAGTGCCGCCTTGGTGCGTTCGCTGATGAAGGTCCGCTCCTGCTCTGCGAGTGCAGCGTAGATATGAAGCTGGAACTTGTCAGCCATCGGCATCTGCGCCACGCGTAGCTTGACCTTCTTGTCATCCATGAGCGAGGCAATGAAGGACACCTTACGGCTCAGGCGGTCGAGCTTGGCCACAAGAAGCTCCGCGCCGGTCTTGCGGACTAGCGCAAGGGCCTTCGTCAGTTCGGGCCTCTCGTTGTCGCTTCCCGACTGGATGTCTTGGAACTGCCCTATGACTTCGTACGGCACCTCGGAGAAGTTGGTGAGGAATATGTCGATGTCGCGCTGCTGGGCTTCGAGCCCTAGACCGCTCTTGCCCTGGTCTTCGGTGCTGACGCGCGTATAGATGACATACTGCATTGCCGGTCTCCGTTGTGCATGTAATGACCGTATATCGATCGATGTTACAAACGTCAACGTCCGTTGTGGGTGTTATGAAACCGGTTCGTATGTTGCTGGAGGATTAGCGATGCGCCAAGCAAAAGGAGCGCACAAGGAACGCACGCAACGTATGAGACCCCAAGGGCTGATGGGCTACCATCTACCCGCAGCTTATCAAGCGAGAGCCCAACGCTGGCCATAGAACCGCCCACGGCTGACCTCGGGTCTCACTCTGCCGGAATGTCCAGTAACAGCAGAAGGACCGCACAAGGCCAGCCATGGGCAAGCTGGAGGCATAGCGGCGCCGGGCATGAGCGCATGGAACTTGATTAGCCGACCGCGATGCGATGTTCGCTCAGGGTCGATGGGGAGTTTTCGGAAATTCTAATGTCATAAGAGGCCAGACATTTTTGCTCCGGAAAACAGCGTGCCGGTGGGTGACGCTAACACAAAATTTTCCGGCTGCGATTTCAGGTTGCGTGCTTGTCCTTCTATCTCGGGACTTTTTCACGCTATGCCTAAAGCTGTTCTATGGGCGCATCTCGGGCGGTGCCTCTCGCATCTTCGCTTGGGAACAAGCGGGGCAGTAATCGCCGCCGTAGGACGTGCGGAGTTTTCCGCCCTTCACCTTCAGACCCGCCTTGCGCGCTTGCTGCAGGACGTATGCAGCCGTGACACCGTGAGCCTTGGCGATGTCATCAGAGTGCTGGCCCATCTTGAAGTCTTGCACGATGCGCGCGTCCCGCTCGGGCGTGTGGCCGTATGCCCGTCGAGCTTCACGCTTCTGGTAGTTGATCTCTCCAGAAGATGCCAGTTCCTCAAGGATGCGGCTAACGCTGTCGAGGTCGCACCCTACGCGCTTGGCAATCATGAAGGGACGAAGGCCTTCAAAATGAAATGCCTTGATGCGGTCCCGGTCGATGTAGCTGGAGCCAGGCGACACGCCAGCCTTGCGGAGCACGTAGCAGACCGTGGCCTGTGTGCAGCCGACCTCCTTTGCGATCTCCCTCTGCGCCATACCGCTGACATGAAGTGCGAGAATGTTGTCATGATCGAAGCTGCGGGCTTTTCCTCGATCTGACCGGATCTCCACCCCCTCTTGCATAAGAACAAGCTGTACGGTTTCGCGGCGCGTTCGATAAGCCTTAGCCAGGGCAGTCAGCGTTGCGCCGTAGCTGTATGCCTTGCAGAGGGCCGCACGCTCAGTTTCTAGGCGCTCCGCAGCAAGTCTTCGCCGGTCGACCCTGCGGCGTTCGGTACGCTTTGCCCAGCCGTTTACCTTCTTGGTGTTCCAGATGAGATTGGATAGGAGGTTACAGGTCGGCGTGTCGTTCAGGTGTAGAGCTTCGAAACCTTCAGGGCACGGCCCTCGGTGCGCTTCGAGCACGAGCCGATGGACCTGCTTTGGGGCCATTCGTCCTTCGGGCGTGGTCAAGAAGATGTAAATGTATCCGGTGCGGTGGAGATACGGGTCAACGATCTCGTGCGTTCCTGCGACCCTGATACGGCCATGCGTGCTAGCCTCGTGGGTTGGGATGCTTGGGATCGTTGCCCATGCTTCATCTGAGAGCGACGCGCGTTGCGGCTCTTCGATAGGTCGAGTCATATGCGGGATGGTCCTATGAACTGCCGGAAGTTATTGATCGTTAGCAAGTTTGCTAAAGTGAACTTGAGGATCTGCGACGAGAGGACCGGAGAGGCAGACGGGCTTACCCCGCCAGCCGAGTAAGACCAGCGGGGGGGGCGCCGCTTTCGAGATGATTAGTCGCGCGACGGGCCAAAGCCACCCAGGTTGAGGGGCATCGGCGGGTTGACCTTCATGTCCTGATTGATGGTGCGCTGTGTGCCCTCTGCGAGAGCGGATGCGGTCTTGTTCTTCTGCTCTTCCTGATGCACATCGCTGTACATGCGAATAAGCTCCGCGAACGACATTGACATGGTGCGTGTGAGTAGGCCGTCAGTCGAGACGACAACGAAGCGGTTGGTCTGGCCAACACGCTGAAACGAGAGCGTGTTCGGATCGATGCCCTTGAACTCTGGCGTTTCCAACAGCCTCTTACGCGCGGCCTCGAACATTGGCTTGGCCTTGTCAGGCTGACTGATCGGGAGGCCCGTCATGTCGATGGACTGGCCGTTGAAGTTCGTAACGTTGGCCTTGAGCCTCTTCGTCACGATATCAGGGATCTCTGCAGCCGTGCGGCCTGACCGGAACAGCTGATCTGCAAACCGCCCAGCGAGAGCTTTAAGCTGGCTCTCGTTGCCACCGGCTTCGGAGGAGAACCAGTTGAACGGCCCCCAGCCGTCGTTGTTGGTTTTGATGTTGTCGATGACAGCCTTGATCGTTTCCTCCTTCGTCTTGCGATCCAGAGGAACGGTGCTGTCGTAGTTGTCGCGGTCAGCGATGGCACGCTTCAGGGCAGCTTTGGGATCAAGCTTAAACCGTGCAGATGCCGTGAGGCTGTCGACGAATGCGCGGTCCTTGTCGGACTTGACGATGGTGTCGAGGAGGCCCGGTGCTTTCGTGGCGATGCGGACAAGCTCGTGAGCCTGTGCGATCTGCGTCGGCGTGGGTTCATCGTCAGCGCGGCTTGAGGCGAGGACGCCCTTCGCTGCATCCGCCAAGTCGTCAGGAAGCTCGTCATTGCGCGTGAAGATGTCGAGATAGGCATCCGTACCGGCCTCCCTGATTTCCGCATCCGTGGCCTTTGATCCGGCCTTTGCAGACATTGTGTTCTGTCGAGCGATTTCGGCGTTCGCCTTGATCGCCGACATGATGATTTCCTTACGCGGAACTGTGGCTGTCTTTCCGTTGGCTAGAGTTACCTTGCCGTCATCACCGACAGCCGACTTTACTGCACCGCTCTGCACTGCTTCGGACAGCTGCACGCTATTCTGCGCGAGAAGGATATCCTTGGCATCGGCGCGTTGCTGTTCGGACATGGCGTTTGCCTGAGATCTGAGGGCGGCAGTGTGCGTATTGAAGATCGAGTTCAGGCCGGCTGCAGTGAAGATCTTGGGATGCGCGTCGGAGAAAGCCTGTGCTTCTTTCTTCTGATCTTCGGTGAGTGTGCCTGTCTGAGCAGACTGCATCCAGCTGAAAAGCTTGGTCTGGAAGTCTTCCTTGACGCGACCTTCAGTGACAAGGTTCGCGCGCTGCTGTGCGTTCTGGAAGACCTGTCCCATGATGTTCTTCAGTGGACCAGAGCCGAGATCGATATCCCCAAGGACGTTGACCTTATCGATATCGCCGTTGTCACCGGCCTTGACGACAAGACCCTGAAGCAGTGCTGCCTGTTCAGCAGGGGCGGTGTGGATGAAGTCGGTGTTCTCTTTGACCATCTGGCGCACGATAGCGCCCATGACCTGAGGGTTCTCAGCTTGGCTCATTGCTGCGTCGAACGCACCTGAGAGCGTCAGGTCACGCTGCTGGACGAAGTTCTTCGTGGCGGTCTGTGTCTTCGCGGCCTGAAGCTTGGCGGGGAGATCCGCTAAGCTCTGCTCAAAATACCGCATTGCCGTGGCGTTATTTCCGAAACGCTGCTTGAACTGATCGCGTGCAGCAATGATTGCAGCGTTCTGGTCAAAGTTCGCCTGGTCGCCGCTCTCACCAAAAGCCTTGACGATTGCATCCTGAGCTTCGTTTGCGGCGACAAGGCCCTGCCTTGCCCCGAGAGCTTGTACGGTCTTAGGGCTGTAGGCACCGGACTTCAGCTGTTCGCCGATGGCATTGCTGTCCTTGCCCATGGCGTCAAACTCAGCGCGAGCCTGTTCGTCTGCTTGAACCTGGGGGTCGTGCTTCTGGTCAAATAGGGACTGGCCGAACTCTTGGACGGTCGGCTGAAGCTTTCCGATCTCCGACAGGAAGGTGTGGATTTTGTTGGGGTCCGTTTCCGGTCGCTCGGTCTGGACCATAGGACGGCTGAACGTCGGGTTTGAAATCGGGTCAAGCTGGATTGCGGATAGTGTGGGCTTGTCGACCATGAAAATGGTGTTCCGTGTTGTGGCGGTTGATAAGGGAATGGGCACGTCTGCTCTCCTCTCCAAAGGCGGGCCTACAGCCAGCGTGAAAACCGCCACAGCAAAACGCTAGGGGCCTCGGCCTTTGAAGGGGAGAGCAGACGTGGAAGATTGATAGAGCGGGATTAGGCGGTGCGCTCTACTGCGGCGCTGTTGGACTGCCCGTCGACAATCCATAACCCGAGAAGAATTCCCATCAGGAGATGCGCTGTGTGCCTTGCATCATCGGTGGTAGCGGTGGCGATCTTCGTCTGGATCTCGGTGACCTTTTCAGCAAAGAGAGCGTCGTTGGCAGATGGCGGGCGTTCTGTCAGCGCTGCGAGGACTGAGGAAATTTCCTCAGATGCAGTGGCCATCGGGAAGAGCGCGGGAAACGCTATGATGTTGGACATTCTGGTGGTGCTTTCTGATTTGCCGGAAGTCGGCTTTAGGCGCATGAGTGCGCGTCTCCCTGCGGACGGTGCCGTATGGGATTGGTGATGTTCGATGCTAACAAGTTTCGCTTAGAGACCTGTTCTGCGTGGCGGGAGACCAACGACTAATGGCGGTGCCCACGATGAGGAGTTGTGTAGGCAGATACTACGCCCCCGCTTTAAGCCAGACCGGTCAGCTGTCTAAAGCTCCGCTATTATAAGCAGAGTTGAATAAGGGAAATCATTGAACAGGGTCTCCAAGAAGCGGGGCCGCAGTGCCTTGCATCTCAGGTCTTAGCTGTAATGGTATTTCCCGAGTTCGATGGTGAGCAGCAGCCGTGTAGGAATAGCGCCGGTGGTCAGCTTAAAGCGTTCCACTTTCTCTAAAAAGGGAGAACTGAACGTCAAAAGCCCAGCGCTCCGGGCTTCCCGCTTCTGGACTCCGCACGATATTACACAGGTCGCGGTGTGCGTCAGGCAACGCGCAACCATGGATAGTGAATAGCGATGTCCGCATAAATGCACAGCAAAGCCGACGTGTATGCCGCGCATCCTACCGCATATCCGTCAGCCGTGGCTGGCTCGTTGATGCGCTTAACGTGGTATTGCAAAAGCTGCGGAGTGATGCCCAGCATACGTGCAATGTCCGCCTTACGCATTCTGCGGCCCAGCATTTCGCCAATTTCAGTGCGCATCGCGATGACGCGGGCTTCCTTGTCTGTGCAAAGCGAGTCCTCTGGTAGGCAGAAGGGCATGCCGATGGATTGGGAACGGTGCTCAACCACATGCTGTTTCGCTTGTGCGAGTTCGACCGCGAGTGCTGGACATGGTTCAGCGAGATACTTGTAGACGGCGTTCTTCGATAGTTCGAGCACCTTGGAAATCTCAGCGACGCTTTCCCCAGCTATCGCCATCGCGTGCGCGGCCTTGTGGTTGAATTCACGGGTGTCGCGTTTGGCTTGCGTTGCGGCAGCTGTACGCGCGGCTAAGCCGGTAACGATCTGTAGCATGGGAGGTCCGTAGCATTGGTCGCAGAGCGGGGGATGAAGGGTTGAGAAAAACGTGCTGGCGTGAAGGTTCCGAACCTAGACCACGGAAGATATCCGGACTGCCCTACCTTGCCTGTCCATTTCATCCCGAGAGCGTCGGTTTTGTTCGTCCTTGTCCAAGGGTGAGGTTCTTATCCCGCCGTGTCCAAGAGCAAGGGTCTTATTGCCGTCTGCTGCCAACCACCAAGAGCGTCGGTCTTATTGTCCAACAGCTGCGTTGCGTCTTTGACATCCCGCTCAAGAGCGAGGGTTTTGTTCTTCGGTTGCAAGACCGCGACTGGATCGATCTTACGTTTTGCGATTGCTGTGGACGGAGTAGAACATTCCGAAGGGCGGTTCTTCGTATTCGGTGTGACGTGCTGGGTAGGCCAGCGAAGGAGCAGCGTTATGCTGGCTCGCGGTAATCGCGGGGTGTCACGTGTCGGATAGGAGAAGAGCGGCGGGGCGGTACCACCTAGAGAAAGGGTCTTATTCCCACTGCACCAAGAGCGTTAGTTTTGATCCTAATGTATCCAGAGTGTCAGTCTTATTCCCTGATCGCCTTACGCACTTTCGCAGCAGTCGCGGTGCGTGAGAACATGCGGACCAGAAGGGCTTGCGCTTCGTTTAGGTAGTAG
This sequence comes from Rhizobium sp. NZLR11, assembly GCF_019685115.1. Taxonomy (NCBI): domain Bacteria; kingdom Pseudomonadati; phylum Pseudomonadota; class Alphaproteobacteria; order Hyphomicrobiales; family Rhizobiaceae; genus Rhizobium; species Rhizobium sp. NZLR11. Next base: position 27,333 of record NZ_JABDWD010000008.1, read on the forward strand.
GCTTTGCCGGGACGTCCACGACCTGCCGATTTTTGGGGAACCGCCCCAATATTCCCATGCTGCGTCAATTCCTCAAGGTTTGGCACGATGAGGTCTTTACGGATATTCGCAGCAGTCTTCATGCCTAAGCGTTCGGCCAGATCGGTATCCAGAGCGCGAGTTTTGATACGTGGCATCCGCATTAGAAAAGGCCAAGGTCTCGATCACCTTGGCCCTATTCATAACCCTCTAGCGAAGGGGGTCTCGGGGCTACGGCCTCGGGACGTCAGGACGGTAGATTATGTCCGAACTTAACGCAATTACCTCTGCGGCTCTATTCGACGTTAGGAGCGCTGTCGGCTAAGGCCTTGAGATCGAGCTTAGAGATCGCTTCAAGCATTTCTGAGGTCTCCGCATGGTGGTATCCTGCAGCATCGCTCGTGGGAGCATGGCCCTGTATGGCGTCAACTAGACGGCTGTCGCATCCCGACCGGCGCGGAAGCTCTGACTTGAACCAGTGCCTGAACGAGTGTGTCGGCCCCTTACGCCTGTCTGTGATCCCCAATCCGCGCACCCAAGTGCCGACCCGATTGCTGACACCCTTCGACGGGTGCTTCTGGTCGTCTCGCAACTGCACTGCAGCCTTCCCTTTGCTGCCGCCGTAGAACAACGGCCCCTTGCCGCGCTTCCTAACGAACTCCAAGAAGCCTTCAGCAATGAGGTCGGGGTGTAGCGGTACCATCCTCTCCGACCCTTCATTCTTCAAAGATCCACCATCCGGTGCCGTCGTGATGTGGATGCACGGGTTCCCCGCATCGTCGGTGATGACCATGTTACCCCACAGCTGCGCTATCTCAGCGACACGCGAGCCTGTCTGTGCTTGAAGCCATGGTATCCAGCGGAGGTGCGCAAGCTTCTCCTTACGCGCGCTATTGAGTATGAGCGCCACTTCAGCGCGGGTGAAAGCCTGACGCTTCGTCCCTGCGATAGCCTTCTGCGGTGCCTTCACGCCATCAAAGGGATTGCGGCTGATTCCCGTCGTCTCGCTGTTACTGAGGCCGAATCGGTAGAGCGTGTTGAGCGCAGCGAGGTACGTCGTCGAAATCTTCTTGAGACCTTCGGCTACGAGCGCGTCTTTCCAGCGTAAGGCATCGACACGCTCAACCCTGTGCGGGTCGTCATGTCCTATGAACTTCGTAAAGCGGGCCAAGTAGCCGCGCCATGTCGAGATCGTAGAAGCCGCGCGCTTATCCGCTGCCTTCCAGCGGTCGAAGAGGTCATCGAAGGTCTTGACATACGCATCAGTCGAACGCTGCGCTGCGGCGGGCTTGGCTTTAAATTGTGGGTACTGTGACGCGTAAGGGTCGGCAGAGTAGTTTCCATGGCTACGCTGCGTGAGTGTTTCCACGACCTTTCTTAAAGTCGCCGGTAGCCCTTCGACTAGATCGCGATAAGACTTCTCCGAGAGCATCAACGCACGGGCGGATAGGAACGCGTCCACGTCGATAATGCGCCTAACACGCGCGACAGCGGCGGCTCTGCCTTGCGGGGTCAACGCTAGAATGCCGATTTCGGCATCAGCGATCATCTCACTCCACTCGGAAAGCTCGTTCCACTCCTCGACCCCATCCTCGACGGCAATCTTGTAGCGGGCCGGGGGATTCGCCTCATGCTCAGCGAGGAGGGCTTTGTGAATATCGCCCAAGAGCGCGGTCAGCTGCAAATGCGAAAGATCCTCAGGCCCGCGCTGGGCGGCGTCTAGGAATGCTTCAACGTGGCGCAAGGCGGCAGCGTGACGGATTGCAGCGAGGCGGGAGGCTGGAGCGCCAAGCGAGAAGGCAATCATCTCAGAAATCGTGACGGTGACTGCGTAGGTAGCGCTGCCTGGCGCGGCTGTCTGTGGAAGGTCCAGGGAGAGTTTCTTGCCCTTCAAAACCGACAGGAGAGCGGTTGGAACGCGCTTCTTAAATTGCTCGTTCTTCGTGCCAGCGCGCTTCATCGGTCGGGAGATCCGCATTACCATTGTGGGGCGCTCCTGTGTGACAGTGAGGAGCAGTCAACCCCTTGAAATGCTAATTGAATAACGATTTCAAGGGGGACAAAAACGGATGGTGCCCAGAAGAGGACTCGAACCTCCACACCCTTTCGGGTACCAGCACCTGAAGCTGGCGCGTCTACCAATTCCGCCATCTGGGCGACGGAGAGCGATGTAAGGGGGCGGCTCCTGACTGTCAACCGGGTTTTTGAAGTTTTTCTGACAGTTGGCAAAAAACAGTCGCTCATATGAGAGGGAGTGGCCGGAGGGCAGGCATAGCGCTTCGCTTGGTATGCCCTATATAAAGGAAATATCGAAAGGAATCCCTCATGCCCGTTGTCCGCATGCTAGTGTTCGCCGGTCTTCTCGCCGTTCTCGCGCCTGCCATGGCGGGCGCTGATTCGCTGAAGCTGGGCAAGCCGGGGATCGGGCCGCTCAACACCGGATCGACGCTCTGCGATTTTCGCGGGTGCTTCGGTTTCGGGCCGCAGCAATGGCATCGACCCGCCTATGTCCAGCCGAATTACCGCCCGCGCGGCGCGACGGGTCCGACCTATTACCAGCCGGGTGCGGCTGGCCGGCCGCAGCTGACCTATGAGCCGCCGCCGGTGCGCCGGCTGCAGCCGAAGGTGGCTGACAAGAACAGCCATGTCGCCTGGTGCAGCAATGAATACCGCTCCTACGATCCAAGAACGGATCGCTTCCTCACCTATGAAGGCATCTACAAGACCTGCCGCTCGCCCTATCGCTGAGTTGCCGCCATTAGCTTTCGAGCAAGGCGCGGTCGACATGACCGAGATCGCGGCCGGGCTCGATGATATCGCGCACCCGCTGCTTCAGTTCCTTCGGCCCGGGAAAGCCGCCGTCGCGCTTGCGCTCCCAGATCAGATCGCCGTTGACGCGGATCTCGAAATTGCCGCCGGTGCCGGGGATCAGCGCTACTTCCCCGAGACTGTCGGAAAAAGTGTGCAGCAGCTCCTGCGCCATCCAGGCGGCGCGCAGCAGCCAGTTGCACTGGGTGCAGTAGAGGATCGAGACACGGGCTTTTTCGGTCATGGCAGACTCCTTTTCTCTGCGCTGATGTAAGCCCTGTTGTTGGCGCGCGCAATCGCCAGCGTCTTGCGCGCCACCCGCCGGCATGGTCTCTTCCTCTATCGGCCATACCGGGAAAAACCCATGCGAGTCGCAGTCATCGAAAATATGAAGAACACCGGCCTCGGCGCGCTTGCCGCTGCACTCCATGAGGCGGAAGCGGAGATCGAGTGGTTCCGGGTGTGGCAGGACGGCGTCCTGCCACCGGATATATCCGGCCATGACGCGCTTGTCGTTCTTGGTGGCGAGCAGAGCGCGCTGGATGACGAGACGCACCCCTATCTGCCGGAGCTCGTCCGGCTTTCGCGCCGCTTCGGCGATGCCGGCAAGGCCGTGCTCGGCATCTGCCTCGGTAGCCAGATCCTCGCCCGCGCCTATGGCGGCGACAATTTGCTAGGAAGCGCCCGCGAATTCGGCTGGCACGGGATCGGCGTCACCGAGGAGGGCCAGGCCGACCCGCTGCTGTCGGCGCTTGGCGGCGAATTCACCATCTTCGAATGGCATGTCGATACGTTTTCCCTGCCCGCGGGCGCGGTGCGTCTGGCGACAAGCCCTGTCGCCGAGAACCAGGCTTTCCGCATCGGCCGCGCCGTCTATGGCACCCAGTTCCATTTCGAGGCCAATTCCGCGGTCGTCGCGCAATGGAAGGCCGAATTCCCCGATACGATCGAGCGCATCGCGCCAGGCTGGCTGGAGAGCCATGCCGAACTGGCGGCAAGACATGGGCGTGGCGCCGATGCCGCGGGCCTTGCCATCGCCCGCGCCTGGGTCAGCCTGATCGAAGGAGACGAGATCGAGATGCTGTCAGAGGCCTCGGCGTGAGAGGCGAGGTCATGCCGGCAAGCGAACGCGAGAAGATGGCGGCAGGCGAATGGTATTGCTGCCTCGATGACGAACTCGATCTCTTGCGCCGGCAGGCGCGCCGGGCTGTCCATGCCCACAATACGCTGCCGCCGGACGAACGCGGCGCCATGGCGCCGGCCCTGAGGACGCTCTTTGCGCAGGCGGCGCCCAATGTCTTCATCGAGGCGCCGTTTCACTGCTCCTACGGCATCAACATCACTCTCGGCGAGCGCGTCTATTTCAATGCCGGCTGCACCATCCTCGATTCCGGCCGGGTGACTATCGGCGACCGCACCATGTTCGGCCCCGGCGTGCAGATCTATTGCGCCGAACATCACAAGGACCCGACGCTTCGCAGCCGGGGCATCGAGATCGCTCGGCCGGTCGTTTTCGGCAGCGACGTCTGGATCGGCGGCGGCGCCATCATCCTCGGCGGCGTCGCGATCGGCGATGGTGCGATCGTCGGCGCCGGCGCCGTGGTGACCAGGGATGTGCCGGCGAACGCCACCGTGATCGGCAATCCGGCGCGCGCTCGATAGCCCTTCTCCAATTTCATCTGTCGCGGCATCATTCGTTGCCCGGCTAAAGGCCACTGTCGGCTCGCGCATCGTAGCGTTGCCGCGCGGCGATGATGCCGGCCTGGTTCTGCTCGGTCCACAGCACCAGCGAACGGATCGTTTCGTGCAGCGTGCAGCCGAGCGGCGTCAACGCATAATCGACCTTCGGCGGCACGACCGCATAGACGGTGCGCTCGATGATACCGTCCCGCTCCAGGTGCCGCAGCGTCGTCGTCAGCATGCGCTGGCTGATGCCGTCGATATTCCTCTTCAATTCCGTGAAGCGAAGCGTGCGTTTTTCGAGCAGCGCAATGACGAGCAGCGACCATTTGTCGGCGATCCGGTCGAGGATCTGCCGGACCTCGCATTCCTCGCGCGCATCCCATTGCAGGACGTCATAATTCTTGCCGGTGCTGCAAATGTCACTCGGTGAGTTTGAAGTGCCTTCTTCCATGGTGCCGGATCATGTCTTAACTAGGCTTCGGTTACAAGAGGGAACCGAGGCATGAAAAGTAACTCGCCTCATCCCCGTTGTTTCAGCTCGTCAACCGAAGGAACGGATCCATGTCCACCCCATCTTCCCAGACCAAATCAGAAGGACGCATGAGCCCACGCTCAGCCGGGGCACTGATCGTGCTCTGTGGCGCGATCTTCCTCGAAGGCATCGATGTCGCCATGCTCAATATCGCGCTGCCGGCGATCCGCGCCGATCTCGGCCTGTCGACAACGACGCTCAGCGCCGTCGTCAGCGCCTATGTGCTCGGTTATGCCGGCTTCATGCTGCTTGGCGGCCGCGCCGCCGATATCTTCGGCAGGAAGCGCGTCTTCCTGACGGCGCTCGCCGTCTTCCTCGCCTTCTCCGGCCTCGGTGGTTTTGCGAGCGAGGGCTGGATGCTGCTCGTTGCCCGCTTCGTCACCGGTGCAGCTTCCGCCTTCATGACGCCCGCCGGCCTGGCGCTCATCACCGCCAATTTCCCCGAGGGAGCGCAGCGCAACCGGGCGGTAATGATCTATGCGTCGACGGCGTCGGCCGGCTTCTCGCTCGGCCTTGTCGCCGGCGGCCTGCTTGCCGCGATCGACTGGCGCTGGGTGTTTTTCGCGCCGGTGGTGCTTGCGGCGAGCCTCCTTGCCGTCGCCCCGCGGCTGATCGTCGACCGGGGTGCGGGAACCGCGCGCGGAAAATTCGATCTATCTGGCGCAGTGACGCTGACCGGCGCCATGCTGCTTGCCGCCTACGGCGTCACCCGGCTCGAGCATCCTGGCGAGCGCGCGGAATGGACGATCGCCGTCTTTGTGGCAAGTGCGCTGTTCTGGCTTGCCTTCATTCTGATCGAGCGCTCCTCGGCTGCCCCCTTGGTGCGGCTCGGCATTCTGCGCTCGGGCGCCCTGATCCGCGCCAATCTCGGCGCCCTGCTGTTTGCCGGCTCCTTTTTCGGCTTTCAGTTCATCGCCTCCCTGTATCTGCAGGAGCTGCTCGGCTGGACGCCGATGCAGACGAGCCTGGCGCTGCTGGCGATCGGCATCGACGCGGTGGTTGCGCCGATCCTGACGCCGCGGCTCGTCGACCGCTTCGGCAATGTCTGCGTCATTCTCGGCGGTTTCCTGCTGGCGCTTGCCTGTTATGCGCTATTCTCTCGCATGGGCTTCGACTGGACCTATGCTGCCATGTTCCCGTCGATGCTCCTGCTCGGCCTTGCCTTCGCGCTCGGCTATGGCCCGTTGACCATCGTCGCGACCGACGGCATCGCCGAAGACGAGCATGGGCTTGCCAGCGGCTTGGTCAATACCGCGATCCAGTTCGGAGCCGCGCTCGGCCTTTCCGGCGTCAGCGCCATCGGCGCCTATATTCTCGGCGAAGAAATCTCTCCCGAAGCCCGGCTGGAATCGCTACGTGTGGCGCTTCTGGTGCCGATGGCGGCTGCAGCCCTCGGCGCGCTGGTCATGGCAACGGGCCTGCGGGGCCGCGGCGGCTCCCGCCGCGAAGCGGTCGCCTGACCATGCTCGGCAAGGCTACGCATCGTGGCCTTGCCACCTCGACAGCGGCGATCATTCCGCTAGATCATCGGCAAACGGGAGAAATATCATGACAGCGCAAACCCTACCCATGGAAGGCGGCTGCCGTTGCGGCCAGGTGCGGTTGAAGATCAGCGTGCCGCCGTTGCTGACCATGGCCTGCCATTGCACAGGCTGCCAGAGGATGACCGCGAGCGCCTATTCGTTGAGCGCCGCCATCCCCAGTGAAGGCTTCGAGGTGACGAAAGGCGAGCCCGTCATCGGCGGCCTGCACGGCGTTACGAAACATTATTTCTGCCCGCATTGCATGAGCTGGATGTTCACCCGTCCGGAAGGCATGGACTGGTTTGTCAACCTGCGTGTCACCATGCTCGACGATCCCAGCTGGTTCACCCCCTTCATCGAGACCTGGACGAGCGAGAAGCTGGCCTTTGCCGAGACCGGCGCCGTGCACAGCTATGAGGCGCTGCCCGAAATGGACGCTTATGAGGGGCTGGTGAAGGAATATATGGGCGGACAGTGACTCAGAAGCCCTGGAAGAGAAAATCCAGGGCGCTGGTGATACGATCGCTGTCGGAGGTGAGATCCGCGGCGACGACGCCGATCTCTTTAATGGAAATCGCACCGACAAATTGGGTCGCCATCACGTATGGCACGTGGTTGATCACGAATTGCGGATTGAGCTGGCGCATTATTTTGGGAAGAGCTTGCAGCGGAAGCATCGGTGCCATGATCCGCGTCGTCAGCTCGCCATGCAGATCTGACTGCAGATCGAGAGCAAGCGCATCGGTATGCACGAGATTGTAGACGTGAAACCGTGCCATCAGAATTGGCGATATTTCTGAAACGGCAGGCCGTGCTTTTCGACATAGGCATTGGAAGCGGCGATAGCCTCGGCATTCTCGATACGCCACAGCCGCTCGCGTTCCGCCTTTATGGCTTTCGCGATTCCATCTTCCGCCGCCCTGGATATATTGATCTTGAGGTCGCGCGCCTGCGAGACGAGACCTTCATCGAGAGAGAGGTTCGCTGCTTTTCTCGCATGCTGCGCCATGACGATCTCCTTGGTTTGATGCGCACACTATATGCGCATCAGATGCCATTGAGAAGCGTTACTCGTCGCCCATCTTCAGCGCTGCAATAAACGCTTCCTGCGGAATCTCGACCTTGCCGAACTGGCGCATGCGCTTCTTGCCAGCCTTCTGCTTGTCGAGCAGCTTGCGCTTGCGGGTGGCGTCGCCGCCGTAGCATTTCGCCGTCACGTCCTTGCGCAACGCCGAGATGGTCTCGCGGGCGATGACATTGCCGCCGATCGCCGCCTGGATCGGAATCTTGAACATGTGCTTCGGGATCAGCTCCTTGAGCTTTTCGCACATGTCGCGGCCGCGCTTTTCGGCCGCCGTCCGGTGCACCATCATCGATAGCGCGTCGACCGGCTCGCCATTGACGAGGATCGACATCTTCACCAGGTTGCCCTCGCGGTGGTCGGTCAGCGTATAGTCGAAGGAGGCGTAGCCCTTCGAGATCGACTTCAGCCGATCGTAGAAATCGAAGACGACTTCATTGAGCGGCAAGTCATAGGTCAGCATCGCGCGCGTGCCGACATAGGTGAGTTCGATCTGGATGCCGCGGCGGTCCTGGCAAAGCTTCAGAATGCCACCGAGATAATCGTCAGGCGTCAGGATCGTCGCGCGGATCCACGGCTCGTGGATTTCGGAGATCTTGACGACATCGGGCATGTCGGCCGGGTTGTGCAACTCGCGCTCCGTGCCGTCGGTCATGAACATCTTGTAGACGACGGAGGGTGCGGTGGCGATGAGGTCGAGGTCGAACTCGCGCTCCAGCCGCTCCTGAATGATTTCGAGATGCAGCAAGCCGAGGAAGCCGCAGCGGAAACCGAAGCCAAGGGCAGCCGACGATTCCATTTCGAAGGAGAACGAGGCGTCGTTGAGGCGAAGCTTGCCCATGGCGGCGCGCAGATCCTCGAAGTCGGCGGCATCGACCGGGAACAGGCCGCAGAACACCACCGGCTGCGCCGGCTTGAAGCCCGGCAGCGCTTGGGCGGTCGGCCGCTTGTCCTCAGTGATCGTATCGCCGACGCGGGTATCGGCCACTTCTTTGATCGAGGCGGTGATGAAACCGATCTCGCCAGGGCCGAGGCTGTCGATATTGACCATCTTCGGCGTCAGCACGCCGACGCGCTCCACCTGGTATTTCGCATCGGTGCCCATCATGCGGATCGTCTGACCCTTGGTCAGCACGCCATCGATGATGCGCACGAGAACCATGACGCCGAGATAGGTGTCGTACCAACTGTCGACCAGCAGCGCCTTCAGCGGCGCTTTTTCGCCGCCGGGGCTCTTCGGCGCCGGCAGCTTGTTAACGATCGCCTCCAGCACGTCGGGAATGCCGAGGCCGGTCTTGGCCGAAATCAGCACGGCCTCCGAAGCGTCGATGCCGATCACTTCCTCAATCTGCTCCCTGATGCGGTCGGGTTCGGCGGCCGGCAGGTCGATCTTGTTGAGGACGGTGACGATTTCGTGGTTGTTGTCGATCGCCTGGTAGACGTTGGCGAGCGTCTGCGCCTCGACGCCCTGGCTGGCGTCGACGACGAGCAGCGAGCCCTCGCAGGCCGATAGCGACCGCGAGACTTCGTAGGCGAAGTCGACATGGCCGGGCGTGTCGATCAGGTTGAGAATATATTTCTCACCATTGTTCGCCTGATAATGCAGGCGCACGGTCTGGGCCTTGATGGTGATGCCGCGCTCGCGCTCGATATCCATATTGTCGAGCACCTGCTCGGACATTTCGCGCTCGGCAAGGCCGCCCGTCGTCTGGATCAGCCGGTCGGCCAGCGTCGATTTGCCGTGGTCGATGTGGGCCACGATCGAAAAGTTGCGGATATGGGACAGCGGAGTGGTGGAATTGGTGCTCATGCGCGCCATATAGCAGCGCCGCCCCCTGCCGCAAAGCGGTAATTATCCCGCTGTTTACGCTATTTTGTCGGCCGGTCGGGCGCGGATCAGACCGGCCACGTCTCCAGCCGCCAGGCTGAATCCCAGAACATCCATTCATATTGCGAGGCGCGCACGAAGACATCGCTCATCTCGGCGCGCTCCACCGGTGACGCGGCGCGGGCGGCAATGTCGGTCAGCGCGATCACCTCGCGGGCACCGGCGGCAAATTGCGGATCGCCATAGGTGTTGATCCAGGCCTGGAAGGCGTTGCCCTCGATCGCCGGCCGGTTCTTGATCGCCTCGCCGACGTGCCAGTAGATCCAGAAGCAGGGAAGGATGGAAGAAAGCGCCACCGCGTAGGAGCGGTGATAGGCGGTGGCAAGCAGGAAGTTGGTATAGGCAAAGCAGGCAGGCGAGGGTTCGGCTGATGTCACATCCGCGGAGGTGATGCCGAACTGGGTGAGGAAGCCTGCATGCAGGCCCTGCTCGACGGTGATCGCCTTCTGCGCCGAACCGAGGAAGCGCAGCACCTGCGCATTGTCGGGCGCCTTGGCCGCGACGATCGCCAGGCAGCGCGCATAATGCTTCAGGTAGAGCGCATCCTGCAGAATGTAGTGCCGGAAAACCTCCGGCAGTAGCGTGCCGTCGGACAGGCGGGTAAGAAGCGGCAAGACCTCGATCTTGGCCATAACGGGCGCGATCCTGTCCCAGGCGGCGGCCGTGAAGCTTGCCGTCAGTTCGGTGCTCTGCGTGCTGGCGTCCATCGTTTTCTCCCATCTGAATTGCGCTGCCATATATCGGCGAGGCTGTGGCGAAAGCAAGGTCAGCGCCGACCGCCTGAAGAGAGTTGATTCCATCATCGGATCATGTATTTCTCTTATAGTGGAATCATGGATCTAGAGATGGAAGACCAACTGGAACAGGCAATCGGCATCCGCATCCGCAAGCTGCGGCTGGAAAAGGGCTTGACGCTGGAGGATCTTGCCGCGTTTTCCGGCGTCAGCCGGGCGATGATTTCGCGCATCGAGCGGGCGGAGGCGAGCCCGACCGCCTCGCTGCTGGCCAGAATTTGCGCCGCCCTCGGCCTGTCGCTCTCGGCCTTCTTCGCGGAGGAAGGGCAGCAGGCCTCGCCGCTTGCCCGCCGGCAGGAGCAGCAGGTCTGGCGCGACCCGGAGACCGGTTATCTCAGAAGGTCTGTGTCGGCTCCGGGCACCGCCTCCGATGTCGACATCGTCGAAGTCGAATTTCCGGCCGGCGCCCGCGTCAGCTTCCCCCCGCATGCCAGCGCCCATGGCATGACCCAGCATGTCTGGCTGTTCGACGGCGAGCTGGAGATGACGGCGGGGGAGGTGGTCTATCGGCTGCGCCCCGGCGATTGTCTCTTCATGCCCGTCGGCGAGGGCCATGTCTTCCACAATCCCGGCCATGCCCCGGCGAGCTATTGCGTCGTGCTCGATCGCGGCGGCCGCTAACAGCTTCATTTCAGGAGAACAGCATGGCCGACATTCGTACCCTTTCTGCCGAGGAGGCGCGCGCCGCCATTCCGGCGCTGGCGCAGGTGCTTGCCGATTGCGTCGCGGGCGGCGCTTCCGTCGGCTTCATGCAACCTTACGGGTCTGAGGATGCCGTGCCCTATTGGCGCGATGTCGCCGATGCGGTCGCCTCCGGCGGGAACCTGCTGCTGGTCGCCGAACTCGACGGTCAGATCGTCGGCACGGTGCAGGTAGGCGCCGCGCAGATGCCGAACCAGCCGCATCGCGGCGATCTGAAGAAGCTCTTGGTGCATCGCTCCGCCCGCGGGCGTGGCCTTGCCCGGCTGCTGATGGATGCCGCCGAGCGCGAGGCGGCAAGGCGTGGCAAGACCTTGCTGGTGCTTGATACGGCAACCGGCAGCGATGCCGAGGCGATCTATCCGCGCCTCGGCTGGCAGCGCGTCGGTGTCATCCCGGATTATGCGCTGTGGCCGCAAGGCGGCTTCTGCGATACCACCCTGTTCTATAAGCGGCTCGCCTGATTGCGCCGGCCCGGCTCATCCCAGACGGCTTATCGCGGATGGCTGAAGGCGGAAAGCGTCTCGTGCAGCCTGGCGCCCGCCGTCCATTGCGCCGCACTCCAGCCGAACTGCCGCGCCGCTTCGATATTTTCCGCCATATCGTCGATAAAGGCGATCTCGCCGGGCAGGGCACCGGCCCGCTCGGTCGCCAGCCGGAAAAACTCAGGCGAAGGTTTGCGGTGTCCGAGCGCTGCGGAGTAGAGGATGCCGTCGAAATGCGCGCCGAGGCCGGCCTCTTCCATCAGGTAGCGCGCCCGCCTGTGCTCCTGGTTGGTCGCCAGGAAAAGCGTGATGCCGCTTTGCCGGAGCGCGGCAAGCTCTTTCAGCAAGTCGAGATCGAGGCGGCGATCGTTTTCGAACCAGTATTCGATCAGCGTCGCGGCGCTGAGATGGGGCGCGATCTTTGCCAGCACTTTGGCAAGCCCGGGCTCCAACGCTTCGCGGCCGATAATGATATCGCCCCAGCAGGTCTGGAAGAATTCCTGCTGCAGCAGCTCGAGGCGCAGTCCGAGATCGCGTTCGAGATAGGTGAAGTGCGGCAGGCCGTCGGCCGGCCGGCCATGAATAAGCACGCCGTCGACATCGACCATCAGCACTTTCATGCGGGAATTTTCCTCGTTCTCAAAACACTGGTGAAGGTGGCGTTATCTGCCTCGGCGATCAATGCCTCCTGTGGCTTTTTTGCTGGAGTCAACCCGTGTAAATCTCGACTTTCAATCAACGGCAGGATCTGAAATGCGCGTCATCTATTCCGAAGACCACAAGCTGCGCGACGCCAGGACCGAGCTTTACGCCGGTCAACTGGTGACGCCCTTCGAGGCGCCGTTCCGAGCCGAATGGATCCTCGCGGCGGTGAAGGAGGCGGGCTTTGCCGATGTCGTCGCGCCCGATGCGCACGGACTGGAAACGGCTGGGAAGGTGCATGATCCCGCCTATCTCGATTTTCTCGCCACCGTCTGGGATCGCTGGGTGGCGGCGGGGTTCGAAGGGGAGGCGATCGCCAATTCCTTCCCGGTGCGCCGCACCAGCCAGCGTGTGCCCGAAAATATCGTCGGCGCGATCGGCCATTATGCCAATGCCGCCGACACCTCGATCACCAAGGGCTCCTATGAGGCGGCGATTGCCTCGATGCGCTGCGCGGTGTCAGGCGCCGACTGGTTGGCGCAGGGCCATCGTTTCGCCTTCGCGCTCTGCCGCCCGCCCGGCCACCATGCCGGCATCGATCTCTTCGGCGGCTACTGCTTCATCAACAATTCGGGCGTGGCGGCGCAGCGGCTGCTCGACCGCGGCGCGGCCAAAGTTGCCGTGCTCGACGTCGATTTCCACCATGGCAACGGCACGCAGGATCTCTTCTATCACAGAGGCGATGTCTTCACTGCCTCGCTGCATGGCGATCCCATGCAGGCCTTTCCCTATTTCCTCGGCCATGCCGACGAGGAAGGCGAGGGGGATGGCACCGGCGCCAACCGCAATTATCCGATGCCGCCGGGCACGCCCTGGGAGGTCTGGTCTTCGGCCCTTGCCGATGCGCTCGCCCGCGTCAAGGCCTTCGGCGCCGAGGCGATCGTCGTGGCGCTCGGCGTCGATACTTTCGAACGCGACCCGATCTCCTTTTTCAGCCTGACCTCTGACGATTTCACCCGCATGGGGGCGATGATCGCCGCTGCCGGCCTGCCGGTGCTCGTCTGCATGGAGGGCGGTTACGGTGTGCCGGAAATCGGGCTCAACGTTGCCAATGTCCTAAAGGGTCTGGAAGCCTGATTGCTTGATATGACCGACGAGACCGTTCCATCCGATATCCCGACGCCCCGCATGCTGAGCTGGGCGCGCAACTCCGCCATCTATCGCCTGGAGCGGCGGATGATGACGGAAAAGCAGCTCTTTGACGCCATCACCCGCAAGGCCAACGAGAAGTTCGAGGATATCAGCGCGGCGCAACTCAAGGCCGTTGCCGATTTCGCCGTCAATTTTGCCTATGACAACAAGGTGCTCGACGATAGCGCCTACGCGGAAATCAGCACGCGCTCTGCCGTGCGCGGCGGCAAATCGAAGCGCGCGATCGCCCGGAAGCTGACAGCCAAGGGTGTCTCCAGCGACAAGGTTGAGGCCGCACTTGCGGAGGCTGACGATCTCTATGCCGCGGCGATATATGCCCGCAAGCGCGCCTTCGGTCCCTTCCGCCGGGTCGAACTCGACGAAAAGCGAAAGGCCAAGGAGCTCTCCGCTTTCGCCCGCAACGGCTTCAGCTTCGAGATCGGCAAGAAGGTCTTCGAAATGAGCTTCGACGACGCCGAAGAGGTGATCCTCTCCGGCCGCCTCTGATGCATCAGGTCTTTTGCTGCCCGGATCAGAAGTTTGAATTTGTCCGCCGCAAATCGCCTTCGTATGAAGAGCGCTCAATCGGAGACGCACATGGAAGACAGAACGAACGACGGTTCCGGCGTGCTGGCCATCGAAGCGCCTGCAACATCCGGCGGCGTGGCGGCGGGTGCCCTGATGTGCCTCATGTCCATGTCCTCAATCCAGTTCGGCGCGGCGCTGTCCTCCTCCGCTATCGCCACCTATGGACCAGCCGGCGCCAGCTGGCTGCGCCTTGCCTTTGCCGCCATCATTCTGGCCGTCGCCGTCCGTCCGCGCATATTCAGCTATAGCCGGGAGCAATGGACAAGCGCGCTGGTTCTCGGCACGACGACAGCGCTGATGACCATGAGTTTCTTCGCGGCGATCGAGCGCATACCGCTCGGTCTTGCCGTGGCGATCGATTTTCTCGGCCCGCTTTCGGTGGCGACCATCGGTTATGGCCTCAGCCGCCGTCTCGTCTGGCCGCTCATTGCCGCGCTCGGCGTTCTGGCTCTTGCCCATGACGGTGAAGGCTGGGTTGGGAATATCCAGGGCATTCTTTTCGCCTGCGGCGCGGGAACCGGCTGGGCGATCTATATCGTGCTCACGAAGAGGATCGGCGCAAGCTTCAAGGGGTTGGAAGGGCTTTCCATGTCGCTCATGGTCGCCGCTCTGGTCGCCACACCTTTCGGCTTCTCAGGCGCCGTGCCGGCGCTCGATAGCTACGGCCTGATCGAAATGGCAGGCCTTGCCATTCTCGTGCCGCTACTGCCCTACACGCTGGAGCTGATTGCTTTGCGGCGCATGCCGACGACCTCCTTCGGCATTCTGATGAGTCTGGAGCCGGCCATTGCGGCGCTTGCAGGCTTTGCCATTCTGGCGCAGCCCCTGACCCTTCTGCAGATGGCCGGAACGGCCCTGGTAGTCGCCGCAAGCGCCGGCGCCACCTTCTCCGCAAAGCAGTAGGGATCAGCCCGTCTTCTTGGTCGGATCGTCGAGGGCGGGATTGTAGAACAGCGAGAGCGTCAGGCTCTTGGCGATCCGCTCCGCCGTCGCCATGAACCAGGCCTTGGCCTCCGGCGTTGGGGCGATATCGTCGAGCGTCGCGGCAAACAGCGACAGCCACTTCGGAAAGAGGTCAAGCGTCAGGTTCTGGACACCGGTATGCGCCTGCACCGGCTTGCCGCCATAGGCGCCGCTACGGAAGGCTACCGCCGACCAAAAGCTCTTCATCTTCGCCATATGCGCCGGCCAACGGCCAGACAGCCTGGCGTCGAACACCGGGCCGAGATCGGGATGCGCAAGCACGCGGGCGTAGAAAGTCTCGACCAGCCTGTCGATGAAGGCCGCGTCGACGCCCATTTCCCGCATTTCGGCCTCCGCCCTTTCGCGGATCGCCGCGACATGGGCAGGGCGGCCCTGAATCTCAATCATCATTCCAAAAACCCCGGCGCCGCGTGATGCGGCAGCCCTTATATAGGCCTACATGGCAACGAGCCAAAGTCGTCGGTGCCGATTGCGGCAATCTGTCAGTCGGTTCGCCCCACTAATCCTAAGCACTTGACCGTCATTGCGTCGTTCTTTAGATTTAGAATTATTCTAAAGAATTGGAGAAAGTCATGCTGGCGCGGTTTTTCAGATCCCCGAAACGATCCTTTGAGTCGCTGTCCGAGCAGGAGATTCTCGCCCTTGCGATCGCCTCCGAGGAGGACGATGCCCGCATCTATCTCGCCTATGCCGATAGGTTGCGCCGCGAATTTCCGGCCTCCGCCAAGGTCTTCGAAGATATGGCCGAGGTCGAGGATACGCATCGCAAGTCGTTGTTCGATATCCATCGCCAGCGTTTCGGCGAGCGCATTCCGCTGATCCGGCGTGAACATGTCGAGGGCTTTTACGAACGCAAACCCGACTGGCTCAGGGCAAATCTTACGCTGGATGCGATGCGGCGGGAAACCGAGGCGATGGAGGAGCAGGCCTATCGTTTCTATGTCGAGGCGGCAAAACGCACCTCGGACGCCTCGACACGCGAGCTTCTCGGCGATCTCGCCCTTGCCGAACAAGGGCATGAGGACATCGCCCGCATGCTGGGCGACAAACATACGCCTGAAGATGTCAGGCGCGACGAGAACGAGACGGTGCACCGGCAGTTCGTGCTGACCTATGTGCAGCCGGGTCTTGCCGGTTTGATGGATGGCTCGGTCTCGACGCTGGCGCCGATCTTCGCCGCCGCCTTCGCCACGCAGGATACCTGGCAGACTTTCCTTGTCGGTCTTTCCGCCTCCGTCGGCGCCGGCATCTCGATGGGCTTCACCGAGGCCGCCCATGACGACGGCAAGATCTCCGGCAGAGGCTCGCCGGTCAAACGCGGCCTTGCCTGTGGCATCATGACGGCGCTCGGCGGCCTCGGCCACGCGCTGCCCTACCTCATCCCGCACTTCTGGACGGCGACCATCACCGCCGCCATCGTCGTCTTCTTCGAACTCTGGGCAATCGCCTTTATCCAGAACCGCTACATGGAAACACCCTTCCTGCGCGCCGCCTTCCAGGTAGTGCTCGGCGGCGGCCTGGTGCTCGGCGCCGGTATATTGATTGGCAATGGGTGAGGAGCGTTAGCGACGAACACCTTGAGCGGAAGCGAAAGGTAACGGTAGACGCCTCTCCGCCGTCCAGAAAAACAAAAAGGCCGACTTTCGCCGGCCTTTTTCCCCACATTCCCCCCGGAAATCCTTACCGCAGCGCGCCGACCAGTACGTCGCGGCCGTTCTCGATGGTGACCCAGCGGCCGGAATTGTAGCTCGACTGCCGCTTGACGAAGGAATAGGGCGTTCCAAACCACGGCTTGACGTCGGAGGCGAGGTTGTCGAGCACGAAATCGCCCTCGGCGGTGCGCAGCGTCAGCACGGCATGGCCTTCACCGTCAGGCTTGCGCACGACGGTCATCAGCAGATCGGCAGCCGAAAAGCCGCGCTGGATCAGCGTCCGGCGCTTCAGCAGCGCGAAATCCTCGCAGTCGCCGGCAGTGGTCGGATAGGCCCAGACCTCATCCTTGCCGTAGATTTCCTTGTCGGTCATCGGCGTGATCGTGCGGTTGACCGTGGCGTTGACCGAACGCACCAGCGACCACTTTGCCGGCGTCATCTCGACCGGGCCAGAATTGCGGTTTGCGCCGCATTCACTGCGGTGGATCTGACAGAAATCGTAGTGGCCAATTGGCTGGGAGGTGGCATTGCCCGTTACCATCGAAGCATTTCTGCTGGGGGCCGGTATGGCGGCCGTCGCCATCGCAAAAATGGCCATCATGGCCACAAAAATACCCTTTATCCGCACGCCCGCTCTTCCTCGCATCGCCCCTTATTTATTAACAAAGTGTTAATGGAGAGGGCCAAGAAGAGTCAATCGTTACTTCTTGGGAGCACCTTACGACTCGCCGACATGGTTAAAATGCAACGGGTTGGGGGCTTGCGTCAGGGGAATTTCTCGGCCGGTGCTGTTCAAACGGGCATCTGCACATTTGTCGATGAACGGATGATGCCTTTGACGGCGCTAAGCAGAAGCGCGATATCGCTCGCGCGGGAAAGCCGGTGGTCGCCGTCGCGAATGAATGTCAGCACCACGTCGTCGGCGGGAAGATGTTCGACCAGTTTCATCGCATGCGCATGCGGCACGTCGGCGTCTTTCATGCCTTGGAGGATATGCACCGGGCAGCCCGTTTCGATGATGCCGTCGAGCACCCGGTTTTCGCGGCCGTCCTCGAGCAGTGCCCGTGTGTAGATGTTCGGCTCAGGGCTATATTGCGAGCGCTCTTCGAAATAACCCCGCTCGGCAAGCGACTTGCGCTCCTTGGCCTTGAGGTTCGGCTCGATCAGCTCGGAGGTGAAATCGGGGGCCGGCGCAATCAGCACCATCCCCTCGAGTTTTGGCCCTTCAAGTTTTGGCCCCTCGAGTTTTGGGCCTTCGAGCTTCGGGCCGTCCTGCCGCGCAAGCTCCTGCGCCAACCTGAGCGCGATCCAGCCGCCCATCGACGAGCCGACGAGGATCACTCGCTCGGGGGCAACGTGGCGGATGACGGCAAGCGCTTCCTCCAGCCAGCGTGAGATCGTGCCGTCGCTGAAGCTGCCGCCGGACAGTCCGTGGCCGGAATAATCGAGACGGATGCAGGCGAGCCCAAGTTCCGCCGCCAGCCCGTCGAGTTCCACCGCCTTGGTGCCGCTCATGTCGGAGCGGTAGCCGGACAGCCAGACGAGCGCTGGTGCGCCATTGCCGGCCTGCGCCGGGCGCACCAGCATCGCGATCTCGCGCGCTGCCTCTCCCTCGCCGACCGTCAGGAACTGCGGCTGGGTATTGGGCATCTGATCGAACATCGGCGAAACTCCTGTTATTTTGCCCTATAAAACAGATTCTTGGCAGGCTGACAGCGGGTGATTTTTCCGCTAAAGGATGATATTGACTCCGTTGCAGCGATGACGCGACACGTTTGTGCACCCCGATATGGGAGCGCGAGGCTGCAACGTTCCGAAAACAACGCGAGGAGAATACGACCATTCGCAGACCTTTTAAAACCGACGCGCCCGTGAAGGACGGACCGCGCTCGAACCGTGAAATCCGCATTCCCAAAGTTCAGCTGATCGGGGCTGACGGCGAGAATATGGGCGTCGTGCCTACCGACCAGGCCTTGAAAATGGCTGAGGAAGCCGGCCTCGATCTCGTCGAAATTTCCCCCAATGTCGAACCGCCTGTGTGCAAGATCCTCGATCTGGGCAAGCTGAAATATGCCAACCAGAAGAAGGCTGCCGAGGCGCGCAAGAAGCAGAAGATCGTCGAAGTCAAAGAAATCAAAATGCGCCCGAACATCGACACCCATGATTATGAGGTGAAGATGAAGGCGATGGGTCGCTTCTTCGACGAAGGCGACAAGGTCAAGGTGACGCTGAAGTTCCGCGGCCGTGAAATGGCCCACCAGGAACTCGGCATGAAGCTTCTGCAGCAGGTCAAGGCTGATACGATCGAGTTCGCCAAGGTCGAAGCCGAACCCAAGCTCGAAGGCCGCCAGATGATGATGGTGCTGGCGCCGAAGTAAGCGCCAGGCACTTTTTCGCCCCAAGGCCGTCCGCAAGGGCGGCTTTTGTGCTTTCGGCCATGATGATTCGGGCCTTGTACTGGATGCGCGAAGATTCCTCCGCCGCCCCGTTGCACTTTCAGAACGCTGCGGTTATAAGCGCGCGTCCGAACTGACCGGCAGGGCATGCCGTGGCAGTTTCGAATGCTTGCGGAACGGTTCGTCGCCGATGCCGCAGATCAACAACAAACGCTCCCGCACCTTGTTGCGACGGCCGGAGAACCGGACTTCGCGAGAAGGGCTTTTTTGATGAAGCGCGCAGGGAGGACAGAAGGAGTAGCAAAATGCCCAAGATGAAGACGAAGTCCTCTGCCAAGAAGCGGTTCAAGATCACCGCAACCGGCAAGGTCAAGGCTGCCGCTGCCGGCAAGCGCCATGGCATGATCAAGCGTTCCAACAAGTTCATTCGCGATGCACGTGGCACCATGGTTCTCGCAGAACCGGATGGCCGCAAGGTTATCAAGAATTACCTGCCGAACGGTCTCTGAGACTCGTCCGCGAACGCTAGATTTAAGGAGATCATGATATGGCACGTGTAAAAAGAGGCGTCACCTCTCACGCCAAGCACAAGAAGGTTCTGAAGGCCGCAAAGGGCTTTTACGGCCGTCGCAAGAACACCATCCGGACTGCCAAGGCTGCTGTCGATCGTTCGAAGCAGTACGCTTACCGCGACCGCAAGGTCAACAAGCGTAACTTCCGTGCGCTCTGGATCCAGCGCATCAACGCCGCTGTCCGGGAATTCGGCCTGACCTACGGCCGCTTCATCGACGGCCTGACCAAGGCTGGCATCGAAGTCGACCGCAAGGTTCTCTCCGACATGGCAATCCACGAGCCGGAAGCATTCGGCGCGCTGGTCAGCGCCGCCAAGAAGGCTCTTGAGTACCTCAAGGAAGCCGGCACGGCGAACGAGTTTGAAGGCGCGGTCAAGTAACCAGCGCTTCCCAAGCTTTGAATTTTTGATTTTGGGAAACCCGCGCTGGTTTGGGCTAGCGCGGGTTTTTCTTTCTTTATATCCCTTGCGCCGGCCGGCGCCGCCTGCCTCCCGATCGCCCGCCTGATACTGGACGGAAAGAAGTGACAATGTCAGATATCGACCAGCTCAACGCATCGCTGCTCGCCGAAATCGCCGCCGCCGATGACGAGGCGGCCCTCGAGGCCGTGCGCGTTTCCGCCCTCGGCAAGAAGGGCTCCGTCTCCGAACTGTTGAAGACGCTCGGCGCCATGACGCCGGAGGAGCGCCAGACCAAGGGCGCGGCGATCAACGTTTTGAAGAATGCGGTGACCGAGGCGCTCGCCGCCCGCAAAACGACGCTCCGCCAAGAGGCGATCAATGCGCGGCTGAAGGCCGAGACGGTCGATGTCAGCCTGCCGGTGCGCTCTTCGCCTGCCGAGCGCGGCCGCATCCATCCGATCAGCCAGATCGTCGACGAGATCACCGCGATCTTCGCCGACATGGGCTTCTCGATCGCCGAAGGTCCCGACATCGAGACCGACTATTACAATTTCACCGCGCTGAATTTCCCCGAAGGCCACCCGGCCCGCGAGATGCACGACACCTTCTTCTTCCATCCGGACGAGAATGGTGAGCGCAAGGTGCTGCGCACCCATACCTCGCCGGTGCAGGTGCGCACCATGGAGGCGCAGAAACCGCCGATCCGCATCATCATCCCCGGCAAGACCTACCGCCAGGACAGCGACGCCACGCACTCGCCGATGTTCCATCAGGTCGAGGGTCTGGTCGTCGACAAGAAGGCCAATGTCGCCAACATCCGCTGGGTGCTCGAGGAATTCTGCAAGACCTTCTTCGAGGTCGACAGCGTGACGATGCGTTTCCGCCCGTCTTTCTTTCCCTTCACCGAGCCCTCTTTCGAGGTCGATATCCAGTGCGACCGCTCCGGCCCGATCGTCAAGTTCGGAGAAGGCACCGACTGGATGGAGATCCTCGGCTGCGGCATGGTCCATCCGAACGTGCTGCGTTACGGCGGGCTCGATCCGGACGAGTATCAGGGTTTTGCCTGGGGCATGGGCCTGGACCGCATCGCCATGCTGAAATACGGCATGCCCGACCTGCGCGACTTCTTCAACGCCGACGTCCGCTGGATGACGCATTACGGCTTCCGCCCGCTCGACATGCCGACGCTGTTCGGCGGCCTCAGCGCTTGAACGGAGAATTGGGACGATGAAATTCACGCTCTCCTGGCTGAAAGAGCATCTGGAAACGGATGCCGGCCTCGATGAAATCTGCACGCGCCTGACCGAGATCGGGCTGGAGGTCGAGGATGTCGACGACAAGGCGGCGTTCAAGCCCTTCGTCATCGCCAGAGTTGTCTCGGCGGAAAAACATCCTCAGGCCGATCGCCTGAAGGTGCTGATGGTCGATACCGGGGCCGGCGCGCCGGTCCAGGTCGTCTGCGGCGCGCCGAATGCGCGCGCCGGCCTCGTCGGCGCCTTTGCCGCTCCCGGCACCTATGTCCCCGGTATCGATGTGACACTTGCCGTCGGCAATATCCGCGGCGTCGAAAGCCATGGCATGATGTGCTCCGAAAAGGAGCTGCAGATCTCCGACAGTCACGACGGCATCATCGATCTGCCTGAAGATGCGCCGGTCGGAAAGAGTTATGCCGCCTATGCCAATCTCGACGACCCGGTCATCGAGATCAACCTGACGCCCAACCGGCCGGATTGCACGTCGATCCACGGCATTGCCCGCGATCTTGCCGCCTCCGGCCTCGGTACGCTGAAGACCCGGCCGGCGCCATCCTTCGCCGTCGACGGCGAGACGCCGGTGAAGCTGACGCTCGATCTCGACGATCAGAAGCTCTGCCCGGGCTTTGCGCTGCGCTTGGTGCGCGGCGTCAGGAACGGCCCGAGCCCGCGCTGGATGCAGCAGCGGCTGATCGCCATCGGCCTGCGTCCGATCAATGCGCTGGTTGATATCACCAACTACATGACCTTCGATCAGGGCCGGCCGATGCACGTCTTCGACGCTGCCAAGGTCAAGGGCAACCTCACCGTCCGCCGCGCCGCCGAAGGCGAGACCTTGCTGGCGCTCGATCAACGTGAATACAAGCTCGGCCCGAACAATGTCGTCATCTCCGATGAAGACGGCATCGAATCGATCGGCGGCATCATGGGCGGCGAACATTCCGGCTGCGACGAGAACACCGTCGACGTGCTGATCGAATCCGCCCTCTGGGACCCGATGAACATCGCCAAATCAGGCCGTAGCCTCGGCATCATCACCGATGCCCGCTACCGCTTCGAACGCGGCGTCGATCCGGACTACATGGTTCCCGGTCTCGAACGCACGACGGAACTGGTGCTGGAACTCTGCGGCGGCACGGCCGCCAGGGCCGAGGTCGTCGGCTATAAGGGTTACGAACCAAAGATCGTCGATTTCCCTTATTCTGAGGTCAAGCGGCTGACGGGGCTCGAAGTCTCGGATGAGGAAAGCAACAGCATTCTGACCCGCCTCGGCTTCACGGTCTCCGGTTCCGGCGAGCGTGTCTCCGTCGCCGTTCCCTCCTGGCGTCCCGATGTCGATGGCAAGGCCGATCTCGTCGAGGAGGTCATGCGCATCCACGGCGTCGACAATATCAAGCCGGCGCCGCTGGAAAGCCATGCGGCGGTCAACGGCAAGATCCTGACGACGCTGCAGATCCGCACCCGCATCGCCAAGCGGGCGCTTGCTTCGCGCGGCATGCTCGAAGCCGTCACCTGGTCCTTCATTCCGGAAGATCAGGCCAAACTCTTCGGCGGCGGGGCGGCAGCCCTCAAGCTTGCCAACCCGATCGCCGCCGAAATGTCGGATATGCGCCCTTCGCTGCTGCCGGGCCTGCTGACGGCAGCCCAGCGCAATGCCGACAAGGGTTATGCCGACGTCGCCCTCTTCGAAGTCTCCGGCACCTATGAGAATGACAGGCCGGACGGCCAGCGCCGCGTTGCCGGCGGCATCCGCCGCGGCACGGCCTCGCTTGCCGGCGCCGGTCGCGCCTGGTCGAATGCCGCCAAGGGCGGCGGCAAGCCGGTCGATGTCTTCGATGCCAAGGCCGATGTGCTCGCCGTTATCGAAGCCTGCGGCCTGCCGATGGGCAATGTCCAGATCGAGCAGGGTGGACCGGATTGGTACCATCCCGGCCGCTCCGGCACCGTCAAGATGGGGCCGAAGGTGGTACTTGGCTATTTCGGCGAATTCCATCCGCTGACCTTGGAAGCGCTCGATGTCTCCGGCGCGCTCTGCGGTTTCGAGGTCTATCTTGATGCGATGGCCGAGCCGAAGAAGAAGGCGACTCGCACCAAGCCGGCGCTCGATCTATCGCCTTTCCAGGCGGTCAAGCGGGATTTCGCCTTCGTCGTGGACAAGACGGTGGAATCAGGCGCGGTCATCAAGGCTGCGACAAGCGCCGACCGCAAGCTGGTCACCGGCGTCAATGTCTTCGATATCTTCGAAGGCGCGTCGGTCGGCGAGGGCAAGAAGTCGGTGGCGATCGAGGTTCAGATCCAGCCGGTCGAGCGTACGCTGACGGATGAAGATTTCGAGACACTGACGCAGAAGATCATCGCCAGCGTGATGAAATTCACCGGCGGCGTCCTCAGGAGCTGATCCTGCCGGCTTTGCCGAGACAATGGGACCGGTCGTTAAGCGGCCGGTCTTTTCACGTATGAAGGTGGTAGAGCTTGCTGACGATTGTCCAGCGGCCTTCGATCTTTAGCAGCGAGAGATAATCGGTGAAGCGCATTCCGGCGAAATCGTCGGTAACCTTGACGCTCGCCGCATCGCCCTCGACATCGACGCTTTGGATATCCATGAAAGGCTGCGTTCCGGGCGGGGCAGGCTCCTCCGCCAGGATTGCGGAGATGAATTCGTCCCGCGTCAGCCATTCGACGGCATTCTGGTAATAGCCGATGATCGAGCTTTTCGGGTGGAAGGCCTTTTTCAAGGCCGCCTCATTGGCGAAGGCCATGCCCTCGACATAGAGATGAACCGTCTGTTCGACTGCTTGCCTGTCCGACATGTTTTCATCCCGTTTGGTGGGATGGCGGTAAATAGTTTCGCCAGCCGCCAAGGCAAGCCCGGCCGGTTGCATCAGGCCGGGCTTTGGTTTCAGTAAGGGCTCAGAGGTTCGTCATAGCAAGCGAGGCATCCGAATAACGCTTGCCGGCCACCTTCCCTACGGGGATTGCATGGCCGAGCTCTTCAAGCTCAGCCGCACTCAGCACGATATCGGCAGCGGCAGCATTCTGTTCGAGGTGGTGAAGCTTGCGGGCGCCGGGGATCGGCACGATGTTGTCGCCCTGGCTCAACACCCAGGCTAGCGCCAGCTGTGCGGCGGTCACGCCTTTGTCGGCAGCAAGCCGCTCGAGCGTTGCGACGAGTGCCGCGTTGGCGTCGAAATTCTCCGCCTGGAAACGCGGAACCTGCCGGCGGAAATCGTCGGCGGCGAGATCGTCGACCTTGCGAATCGCGCCCGTGAGGAACCCGCGGCCGAGCGGGCTGTAGGGCACGAAGCCGATACCGAGTTCGCGGCACGTGGCAAGCACATCCTCCTCGGGATCGCGCGACCAAAGCGAATATTCGCTCTGCAGTGCTGCGATCGGATGCACCGCATGGGCGCGGCGGATGGTGGCGCTGCCGGCTTCGGAGAGGCCGAGGGCGCGGACCTTACCCTCCTTCACCAGCTCGGCCATGACGCCGACGGTGTCCTCGATCGGCACATTGGGATCGACGCGGTGCTGGTAGAAGAGGTCGATGGTCTCGATCCCCAGGCGCTTCAGCGAGGCCTCGGCGACCGCTCTGACATGCTCCGGGCGGCTGTCGACGCCGGTGATGGCGGCAGTGCCCGCCTGGCTGGTATCGATCTTGAAGCCGAACTTGGTGGCGATCACCGCCCGGTCGCGAAACGGTTTCAGCGCCTTGCCGAGAAGAACCTCGTTGGTGAAGGGACCGTAGACTTCGGCGGTGTCGAAAAAGGTGACGCCGAGATCGATGGCGCGATGAAGGGTCCTGATCGATTCTGCCTCGTCGCTGGCGCCATAGGCAAAGCTCATGCCCATGCAGCCAAGGCCGACGGCAGAGACGGTGAGATCATTTCCGAGTTTTCGGGTTTTCATGCTGCGCTCCTTTTGAGCTGAACCGCTTTTGGGGGTTTGTGCGGTACGAACAGACCATATTCCTGCCGTATCGCTCAGAAAATACATGCAATTTATAACGGGTTGTTCTATCTGTTCGATCAATGAACCGAACACAGCTCGCACAACTTGCCGTTCTCGCAGCCGTCTCCGAGCATCGCAGCTTCCGGGCCGCTGCCAAGGAACTCCTCGTTGCGCCCTCGGCCGTCAGCCATGCGATCTCGAGCCTCGAGGAGAGCCTGGGTGTCAGACTCTTGGCGCGCACCACCCGCAGCGTCGCGCCGACGGAGGAGGGCCGCCTGCTTCTCGAACGGCTTCGCCCGGCGCTCGAGGAGATCGGCATTGCTTTGGAGGCGGTCCGCGATACGCGTGCCAGGCCTGCCGGAAACCTGCGCATCACCGCGCCGCGCTTTGCCTCCGATCTCCTGCTCGCCCCGCGCCTCGGCGACTTTCTCAACCTCTATCCCGATATCACCCTGGAGATCGCCAATGAGGACGGCTTCACCGATATCGTCAAGGAGGGGTTCGATGCCGGCATAAGGCTGGAGGAGAGCCTGGAAGCCGATATGATCGCGGTCAAGGTCTCGCCCGATCTGACGACGGTGATTGCCGCTTCGCCCGATTATTTCAAGCGCTTTCCGAAGCCGCAGCATCCGCGCGATCTCGTCGGCCACCGCTGCATCAAGCGGCGCTTTACCAACGGCTCAATCTATCGCTGGGAGTTTGAAAAAGATGGGCAGGAACTGGTCGTTTCCGTCGACGGGCCATTGATCGTCAGCGAGGACCGGCTGGCCCTGCTTGCGGCGCTGAACGGCGCTGGCCTTGCCTATCTGTTCGACATGCGCGTGGATGCCGAGCTGGCAAGCGGCAGCCTCGTGCGGGTACTGGAGGATTGGTGCGCGCCCTATTCCGGGGCGTTTCTCTATTATCCCACCCGCCGGCAGATGCGGCCGGCACTGCGCGCCTTCATCGATTTCTTCAAATATGTTTAGGAAGATGCGGGCGACCGGCAAGAGACCTGCCGCCCGTTCTGTTCATCCGTCAGGCAGCCTTTGCCTTCTGGTTCGCCGCCGTGGTGGCGAGCTGGGAAAGGGTCTTGTCGGTCGCCGTTTCCTCCTGCAGCGTCTGGTCGAGCAGGCGGACGGCATCCTTGAGGCCGAGTGTCGCCGCCCAGGTTTTCAGCGTGCCGTAACGGGCGATTTCATAATGCTCGACGGCCTGGGCAGCAGAGATCAGACCGGCATCGAGGGCTGATGTGCCCTTGAATTCCTCCATAATTTCCTCGCCCTCGGCGATAATGCCCTGGATCGCCTCGCAGGTCTTGCCCTGAGCGCGTTTGCCGATCAGTTCGAAAACCTGCTGCAGGCGCTCGACCTGGCCTTCGGTTTCCTCGCGATGCTTTTCGAAGCCCGCCTTCAGTTCGGAAGACTGGGCGGCGCGCGCCATCTTCGGCAGGGCGCGCAAGATCTGCCGTTCGGCAAAATAGATGTCCTTGAGCGTATCGTAGAAGAGATCTTCCAACGTCTTTTCCTTGGCCATTTTCTCGATCCTTGTTCTGGGAAAGGCCGCGAACGCGGCGACACATTAAGAAGCGAGGATCGCGCAAATTGTTCCCGGTCGATTTCGGGTGGACTGGAAATCTGCTCCGGGCGATCATTCCTGCTGTCGATGGAGAAAGATAAAGTCATGCGTAAGCCGGGTTCGATGAAGGGTCTGGAGGATCTTGGCCGCGTACGGCTGTCGCAGAATTTTTTCTTCCGCGATTTCCTGCATTCTGAAATTGCCGATTTCTACCGCATTCCCAACATCCCCGAGGATCCCGATCTGGCGATCGAGGTGGGCAGGAGGCTCTGCGAGGAATTGCTGGAGCCGCTGGAAGCAACCTTCGGGCGCCTGCATATCCGCTCCGGCTATCGTTCGCCCGCGGTAAACCGGTTCGGCAACGAGAACGATCTGAACTGCTCGACCAATGCTACCACCGCCGCGCATCACATCTGGGATATGCGGGACTTCGACGGCTGCATGGGTGCCGCGGTCTGCATTGCCGTGCCGTGGATGCTCGACCACTACAACAATGAAAGCGACTGGCAACGGCTCGCCTGGTGGATCCACGACCACCTGCCTTATGCCTCACTTTGTTTCTTCCCGAAGCTCTGGGCCTTCAATATCCAATGGCACGAACGGCCGAAACGGGTGATTCAGAGTTATATCAGCCCGCGCGGCATACTCACCAAACCGGGCATGGCGAACTGGGAGGGCGATCACGCCGCTTTCTACCAAGATTTTCCCAGACTCAAAAGCTGATGCGGTAGCGGATGTGGCCGTCGCTCTCAACATAGCTGTCGTAGAGCGCCCGGGCTGTCTTGTTCTGCTCGCTCGTATGCCAGTAGAGCCGCGCCCAGCCCTTGCCCTTGATGGAAACGACTATTTCGCCGAGATGCCACTTGTCGGCAAAACTTCCCACCGCCGCCGGATGGAGCGGGCATAGTCTCGGCGGAACTTGGCGGCCCACTCCGCGACAGTCTGGAACGAGACTTCAATGCCGCGCTCCGCCCGCAGATCTTCTACATGACGCAGGCTCAACGGAAAGCGGAAATGCAGCCAAACCGCATGCGCTATAATCTCCGCGGGAAAACGATGACGCTTATACCTGGGTGTCGTAATAGGCGGGTTCGGGCTCATGCCCTTGCCGATGTCGAGGGAACAAAAAAGTGATGGCGCCCTACGTGACTCTTATCGACGGCCGCGATGAAACGTTGTCCACCCGCCGCCGCAGCATTTCTTGAACTTTTCCCCGGAACCACAAGGACATGGATCATTTGTTCGGCGTTGCATTCTGCTGACCAAAGGCAGCAAGACGGTCGAGGGCAAGAGCGCCGCCGCAAAAACGGCCAGTTTAGAGGAGGTACCAGGTACGACGAGGCGCCGCCCGGACCTGAAGCCGCGCCAGGCTCGTTCGGCCACATAGTCCGCGTCCAGCTTCGGGAGAACCTTGAAGAGCGTCGACCGGCCAGCGCCGGATCGCTCCAGAAACTCTGTCGATACTGGTCCTGGAGCGACACATGTCACTGTCACGCCGGTGCCGCGCAACTCTTGATGAAGTGCTTCCGAAAAGGAGCGCACGAAGCCTTTGCTGGCGTAATACAACGCCATATTCGGCCCAGGAAGGAAGCTTGCCACTGAGCCAAGATTGATTACGCCGCCGCGCCGCCGCGCCGCCATTTCCGGCAAGAAGCGAAGGGTCAGATCGCTTAATGCGCGTATGTTGACATCGATAATTCCGAGTTGGTCGTCGATAGGCAATAAGGTCGCGGCGCCGCGCAAGCCATAACCGGCGCTATTGACGAGGACATCGCAGAACAAGGCATTTATCGACAGGAAATTTTGCAGACGCGTCGATGTATCTGTGGCCAAGAGATCCATTTCCAGCACGAAAGCCTCGCCCCCCGCCTCCCGCACGTCTGCCGCCGCCGATATGAGGCCCTCAATCGAACGCGCAACAAGAACAATTGCGGCACGCTCGCGTGCGGCAACTTTGGCGATGGCCCGCCCGATGCCGCGCGATGCGCCGACAACAACGATGGCTGGACGGAGCACGATTTGTAGGCTCATGTCGCGGTTCTCAAGGCTGTCGTGCCAGGGTTGGCTCCTGTCTGAGCGAGACCCTTCAATTCCCCCGTGACTTCGCCATTCAGTATGTTTTCCAACCGATCCAGCGCTCGTGCAACATTTGCACCGTCCATGACCCTGTGGTCGTAATGGATGCGCACCGTTACAGTCCCGTCATCGTCTATTGGGCCGTAGTTGAGAAGCGTGGTTAGCGGCGTAAGGGGGTTGAGGGATTCTGCCCCGAGGCCAGAGTAGACGGAGAATTGGAAAGTGCCAAAAAAACGCGGCCGCTGCCGACCGAGATTCAGTCCAAGCCACATCACAAGCCACCTGATGGGGCCGGGAAGGTGTGCAAACTTCAATATGCGCCGGAATTCCTTGACCTCCATGACAGGGCGGGACCTTGCCGCCTCGATCAAGGTCTGAAGCTCAGTGATGGATCTCTTCTCGGGAGCCCTGATCAGGCTCAGTAGAACGATCCGCTCGCCTTCATGTTCACGTTCGTGGGCAATGGACGCCACATTTCCTGAATATTCATAAAGTCGCGGTGTCGGAAACTTGACATAAGCGCGGCGCAGGTCCGGCAGTTCCTGTGCGAGAAGTGCATATGCCTTTAAGAAGAGAACGGTCCATGACGGCCTGACTGGCTGTGCTGTTCTGGCCGCCAGGAGCGCGCTGATATTCATCTTCCGCTGCACCGTGACGCGCGGCACACCGATCGAGAATTTCATCAGATCGCCGACAAGGCGTCGCGATGCGGAGAGTTTAATGGCTCGACCTCGCATGGGGCCACCTCTAGTAGAGATAAGGAATAATTCGTTTTGTCTTGTCCATGTAGGCTTGATACTCGGGACCGAAAACGTCCAGCATCATACGCTCCTCTTTGTCTACTCTGAGGAAAAAGAGGATCCCGGCGCCGAGCAGCCCCGCTAGTCCCGCCACCCAGTTCGACAGGAGGAAGGCTTGGCCAAGTCCCATGAGCAGAAATGATGTGTACATCGGATGGCGGACAAGGGCATAGGGTCCTTGAGAGATGAGTTTGTGCTTTTCGCGGATCTCCAGCGTTATCGACCAATTCTTGCCGAGGGCCTTGTGGGTCCTACGGAAAACCCACATCGCACAGACGAGAAGTATCGCACCAAGTGCCACGGCCCACAGATGGGGCGGGTAGTCGGCAGCGAGGGGAAATCCGGTTGCAACATAGATCGCTGGTATGATGGAGAGGCCAAGAAGGCCAGCGGCAAGTCCTACGGCCTCCGAAGGCGTGCGGCGGTCGCTAACAACCTGCAAGCGCTTGGCGCGGCGCGCATGAGGACGGCGAATGATCGCCCAGACGACGACCCCGAGGACCCAGATGACCTTACCTGCAGTAGCGATCGATAGGTACAAATCAGGTCACCAAAGCCTTTCCGCACTGGCCGGCGTTTGCCGGTTTACCAACGTACATTCATGAGTCGACCTACCTTAGAGCATGTCTCGCAAAAGTGTGCCGCGGTTTTGCGATAAAGACATGGTAAAAACAAAGACCTAAAGCGTGACAAGCGACTCTGAAAGATCGCGACACGCTTTAGCTTCTTGGTCAAATCCAATATGCCCTCAACCGGTATTCATCTCGCGAAGCTTCGTAATGAATTGTTGCGGCCTCAGCCAAATGCCGGGCGCCTTGTATCCCATGTGACGTGCAATGTCCGCCACGAATGCATTGCAGTTGTAGACCGTTGCTTCCCAGAGACGGGAACTTGCCTGTTGTTTGCGGATGAAGCGAACAGCGTCTTCGTACTCGCCGTCCGATAGCATGACTCTCCAGCTTGCCGACCGGTACGCCTCTTCCAGATCACCGTCGGTCGCTCCGGTTGTTGCTGAAACCGGCACGAAATGGCCCAAGACGTAGGCTCCGGGATCGGTCGAGGCCGGGGCGAGGCCGGCGACCTGCGGATCAACCATGTTTCCGTTCTTGTCCGTGCGCCCAAAGACAACATAGGTGTGTCCATAGCTGAGCGCATATCGCGAACGGAACTCGAGGAAATACCGATTTGAATTTTCGTTGGCCGAGATGGTTGTTCGGCCATTGGCATCGGACGTGAAACGCGGCTGCTGGGCTTTGTCTTTGGTCTGGCATGACACGACGGCAATCGCCATCAGGATTACAAGCGGCAGACAACCTCTTGCAAGCGTCATCAATGCACTCCTCTCACCTGCCTCGGTTCGCACGGGGGGTGAATGCTCATATGAACGCGGCTCCGGGGATAGCCCGGTGCTGGCGACTTAAGTTGTGAGGAGGATCGAACTCGACCCTCGTCACAAATCGAGGGATGGTCGCTACTTATATACTTGAGCAGCAGCCGGTGGCGGTGCCTTGCCTTTTCCTTTGCCAATCATTCCGCAGGCGGTGAGATTGGCAACAGCAAGCACAGAGATGATCACGATTAGAATTCTGCTCATCAAGAAGTCCTCTCCTTAGAATCGGCATCACTTATCGTAGGCAACGTCGATAATAGTAGCGTCAACTTACGTAAAGGCTAGTGCAGAAAGAACACAATCTGAGCGCATCCTAGGCTTTTGCTGCCTGCGCAGCGGGAAAATGGGTCGGCTGCCTGCCGATTCGAGCGAGGAATGCCGCCGCTAGATCACTAGGACTCTGGTTCCCACATGGGTGCGCCCATAGAGATCCACAATGTTGGGGTTGGTGAGCCGGACGCATCCGTTCGACACTGCTTGACCAATCGACCACGGCGCGTTCGTTCCATGTAGACGAAACAGGGTGTCTTTTCCGTCCTGATAGAGATAGAGGGCGGCCGCACCTAACGGATTTCCTGGTCCGCCTGGGACGCCTTCAGCGTATTGGCCGAGGCGCGGCTTACGCGCGATCATGTCGGCGGTCGGTGTCCACGACGGCCATTCTGCCTTGCGACCTATCGTGGCTTGGCCCTTGAAACTCAATCCTTCCTGTCCAACCGCGACGCCGTAGCGTGTTGCCTGACCGCCCGCCTCGACGAAATAGAGATATCGGCTGGCGGTATCGACGACGATGGTGCCGGGCGGCTCATCACCACTATAGCTCACTGTTTGCCGCCGGTAGCGGGTATCACGATCCGGGTTCCGCCCAAGGGCGTAATACCCAAACGGCGGCCCGTCCTCGGTAGTACATCCGGACATTATCAGAGCCAGACTTCCCAGAAGAATTCCCCGGCGCGTAACGTGACTTTCGTCCATTTTCATCTGCCAACGCGATTGATCAGCCCACCCTTGTATTTAACATCGCCGCGCTTTTTGGCAAACGCTCTTGCATCAGTGCTTATAGAGCAACGGAAAACGGGGAACTCGCATGCTATGATATCCGTCAAATGCCGGGCATTTTCCTGCGGAGTTTTGGGGTCGACGGCAGGCAGAGTCGTTGTGGTCCACCGATCGGCACCTTCAATGAGTGGTTGTTAGATGAGGATTTGTTTAAAATTCTTGCATGCACGACCCGCCTCTGTTCGATTAGGATCGAGTAAAACTGGGGGGCGGGAATGGAGCTTGGCTTCGACGGAAAAGTTGCGATTGTGACAGGTGGGGGGTCGGGGATTGGCGCTGCGATTTCGCGACAACTTGCTCTTGAGGGGGCAGAGGTCATCGTCGCGGATATTGATGCCGATAGTGCCGACCGCGTTGCTACTGATATACGGACGCAGGGAGGGAAGGCTGTCGATTTCGCCGTCGATGTCACCATCGCCGATGCGGTCGAGCGGTTGGTTGAGTTTGCCGTCCAGAAATGTGGTGGCCTCCACCTAGCGGTGAACAATGCAGGGCTGACTGGCGTCCGGACCGCTACCGCGGATTACCCGCTCGACCAATGGCGCAAGTTGATGAGCGTCAATCTGGACGGTACATTCTATTGCATGAAATATGAGATTGCCGCCATGCTGCAAGCCGGCGTAGGCGGGGCCATCGTAAACATGTCCTCCATTCTCGGTTCCGTTGCATTGCCACTGGCATCGGCCTATACCGCGGCTAAGCACGGGGTCATCGGCCTCACGAAGGCCGCTGCGATCGAGTACGCGCGTATGGGTATTCGGATCAATGCAGTTGCCCCCGGCTGGATCGAAACGCCGATTCTGTGTGAGCCTGTGACAAGCACTCGGAGATTGAACTCGTTGCAGCCAATGGGCCGGCGTGGATCGCCCGATGAAGTGGCGGCTCTCGTATGTTTTCTCCTTTCGGAACAGGCAAGCTTCATTACTGGAAGCTGTCATATGGTCGACGGGGCCTACACCGCTCACTAATGCATGTCGCCGGGAAGTGTGCAGCGGTTCCCGGAAAACGACATGCATAAAAACAAAGAGCTAAAGCGCGTCGAATGAATCAAGTTACATGCGACGCGCTTTAGCCACCGAGGGGTAGCGTCGCCGCATGAAGCGGGCCCATCGTGGGCATCCTTTACCCAAGGCGACGCTACCATCCAGAGTTATATCAGCCCGCGCGGCATCCCGACCAAACCGGGCATGGCGAACTGGGAGGGCGATCACGCCGCTTTCTACTAAGGTTTTCCCAGACTCAAAAGCTGATGCGGTAGCGGATATGGCCGTCGCTCTCGACATAGCTGTCGTAGAGCGCCCGGGCCGTCTTGTTCTGTTCGCTCGTATGCCAATAGAGCCGCGACCAGCCCTTGGCCTTGCAGGTGGCGACGAGGTCGTCCATCAGCGCCCGCCCGACCCCTTTGCCGCGTGCATCGCGATCGACAAACAGGTCTTCGAGATAGCAGTCCCTGCCGCGGATCCATGTGCCCTCATGGGTGAGATAGAGCGCAAAGCCCATGATCCTGCCATCGACCTCGGCGACCCGCATGGCGATCGCCGACGCCGGATCGAAAACCCGGCGCCAAGTGGAATCGGTGATATCGGCATCGACCGTGACTTCGTAAAAGGCGAGGTAGGCCGCCCAAAGTTCGCGCCAGCGGCTCTCGTCCTCGGCGCGGGCATCGCGGATCGTCACGGTCATGGGCTCTTTCTTTCAGTTCCCGGCTTGGTCGAGCAGGGCCATTGCGTCATCGGAAAGCTGAAGTGTCGCCGATTTCGCCAGGCTTTCAAGCTGCGAAAGGCTGGTGGCGCTGGCGATCGGCGCCGTCACGCCTTTCTTGCGCAGCAGCCAGGCGAGCGAAATTTCGGCGGGCTTGGCGCCGGTCTCGGCAGAAACCGTGTCGAGCGCGGCAAGAATGCGCAGACCCTTGTCGTCGAAATAGGTCGAAACCCGGCCCTCGCGGGCGCGGCCCTGCGTATCGGCCTTGCTGCGGTATTTGCCGGTGAGGAAGCCGGCAGCCAGGCTGAAATAGGTGATGACGCCGATGTCCTCTTCAACGCAGAGATCGGCGAGCGGCCCCTCGAAGCTTGCGCGCTCATAAAGATTATATTCCGGCTGCACCACATCGTAACGGGGCAGGCCGGCCTTTTCGGCAGCGTCGAAGGAGGCCTGCAGCAGCGTCGCATCATAGTTCGAGCAGCCGATGGCGCGGATCTTGCCCTGCTGCTTCAGCTTGGCATAGGCGCCGAGTGTTTCCTCGTGCGGCGTATCGGCATCCGGCCAGTGCGACAGATAGAGGTCGATATAGTCAGTCTGCAGCCGGCGCAGCGAATCCTCGACCGCCTTGAGGATATAGCTCTCCTTCAGTGTCTTTCCCTGCCCCATGTCCGAGCCGACCTTGGTAACGATGACCGCCTGGTCGCGGGAAACCTTGGCCTGCTTCAGCCAGCGCCCGATGATCTCCTCGGAATCGCCGCCCTTGTTGCCCGGGACCCATGCGGAATAGACATCCGCCGTATCGATCGTGTTCAGGCCAGCGTCGAAGAAGGCGTCGAGAATGGCGAAGGATGCTTTCTCGTCGGCCGTCCAGCCGAAGACATTGCCGCCGATGACGATCGGCGCGACCGAAAGACCCGTTTTTCCAAGCCGGCGCATTTCCATGACGCTCTCCAATATGGTGATGTGTTTGAAATCGTGGACACGGCAGAACGCCGCCTTGCAGCAACCTAGCGCATTCCGGGCATCCGGGAAGGCAAACTTCCGTGATTTCAGCCCGCACCATTGCGCCGTGGCTAAGGCCTGAATATGGTTCGCGGAAATCTGTTTGGGAGGTTTGGATCATGCTGCGTTTTGGTATCATTTCAACGGCGAAGATCGGCCGTGACAATGTCGTTCCGGCAATCCAGGACGCGGAAAATTGCGTCGTCACGGCGATTGCCAGCCGTGATCTCACGCGCGCAAGGGAGATGGCCGACCGCTTCTCCGTGCCGCATGCCTTCGGCTCCTACGAGGAGATGCTGGCCTCCGACCTCATCGACGCCGTCTATATCCCGCTGCCTACCTCGCAGCATATCGAATGGTCGATCAAATCAGCCGATGCCGGCAAACACGTGCTTTGCGAAAAGCCCCTAGCGCTGAAGGCCGATGACATCGACGATCTGATTGCCGCCCGCGACCGCAACCGGGTGGTGGTCACCGAAGCCTATATGATCACCTATTCGCCGGTCTGGCAGAAGGTGCGCGCGTTGATCGACGAGGGCGCGATCGGTACGCTCCGGCATGTGCAGGGCGCCTTCACCTATTTCAACCGCGATCCCGCCAACATGCGCAACGTTCCCGAACTCGGCGGCGGCGGCCTTCCCGATATCGGTGTCTATCCCGTGATGGGCACGCGTTTTTCCACCGGCAAGGAGCCGCTCTGGATCCAGGCGATCACCGAGCGTGATCCGGATTTCGGCACCGATATCTATTCGAGCGTCAAGGCCGATTTCGGCGATTTCGAGCTGAGCTTCTATATCTCGACGCAGATGGCCAACCGTCAGGTCATGGTCTTCCACGGCACCGAAGGTTACATCGAGGTCAAGTCGCCGTTCAACGCCAATCGCTGGGGGCCTGAGGAAATCGAGCTTGCCGATCGCAGCCACAATGAATCACGCATCTTCCGCTTCCAGGACAGCCGTCAATACAAGCGGCAGGTCGAAGCCTTCGCCCGGGCGGTGAAAGGTGGCAAGGAGGAGATCGTCACGCTCGAAAATTCGAAATTGAACCAAAAGGTGATCGACGCGATCTACCGCGCCAGCGAGAAAGACGGCTGGGAAGCCGTCTAGCGCATAATCCTTTCCGAAAATCGGAAGCGATTATGCGCCAATTTAAAGTGTTAGAGCGTCCTTTGCGCGTCCAGTGACGCGCGGCGCTCTAATCATTCGGCGCGGAAGACGAAGCGCGAATAGCCGAAGAAGCTGAAGACCATCGAGGCGAGGCTGGCGACCACCATGGCCGCAAGCGGCTGAAGTGCCGGCAGCGAAAGCAGAAGTGCGGAATAAAGCCCGTAATTGACGAGCGCTGCCGTTACCCCGACCGAGCCATAGCGGAAGCCTTCGGCGGCCAGCGACCGGCTGGACCGGTCGAAGGTGAAGCTCCGATTGAAAATCCAGGTCACCGCCATTGCAGCCGCGATCGCCACGAGCCGCGCCAGAAACGGCCCGAGCGGCGTCAGATGCAGCAGCGCCGACAGCACGCCGGCATCGACGAGGAAGCCGATGCCGCCCGCGATCGCGAAACGGATGAGCTTTCTCATGCCGCATCCGCCTTGCGGGGGCGGGCGCGCGATACCGGCCCTGCTTCGCCGAGCGGCGCTTTGACGGCGCTCGGCGTTTCCAGGCTCATATAATGGATACGAAGCTGTTCGGCGCGGGCGCGGGCAACCGAATCCAGGATGACGCCGGCGGTAAAAAGCATGAAGGAGATCATCATCAGCGCTGTCGACAGCACCCAGGTCGGCATGCGGCTGACGAGACCCGTCTGGAAATATTCCGCCAGCACCGGCGCCATGAAGCCGAGGCTCGTCAGCATGAAGATGGCACTGATCGCGCTGAAGAAGGCGAAGGGCCGGGTTTCCTTCATCAGCATCGCGAACATCCAGAGGATCTTGGCGCCGTCGCGAAATGTCGAAAGCTTCGAGTGCGAGCCTTCCGGCCGGCGGCCATAGTCGAGTTCGAGTTCGCTGACCGGAAGCTTCAGCCGCGAGGCATGCACGGACATCTCGGTTTCGATTTCGAAGCCGCCCGATACCGCTGGGAAGCTCTTGACGAAGCGGCGCGAGAAAGCGCGGTAGCCGGAAAAGATATCGGTGAAGTCGGGGCCGAAGATCGTCCGGTAGAGCAGGTTGAAAAGCCGGTTGCCGAGCGCATGGCCTTGACGGCCGGCATCGGCACGAACGCCGCGCCGGGTTCCCACAACCATGTCGGCGCGCTCGGTCAGCAGTGTGCGCACCAGCTCTTCGGCATCGCTAGGCGCGTAAGTGCCGTCGCCGTCGGCGATGATGTAGATATCGGCGTCGATGTCGGCGAACATGCGGCGTACGACGTGGCCCTTGCCTTGGCGTCGCTCGCGCACGACATGCGCGCCGGCAAGCATCGCCTGCAGCGCGGTGCCGTCGGTGGAATTATTGTCGTAGACGTGGATCGCAGCATCCGGCAGCGTCGCGCGGAAACCCCGCACGACCGCGCCGATCGTCGCGGCTTCATTATAACAGGGAAGCAGGACGGCAATATTGGGATTATCGGTACGCGATCGGGCCATGACTCTACTCGTTACACTGAAAGCCGCACTCAGCCTAAATCACCCGCCGTTAATAAGACCCTATGACGCAGGCAAAATCGGCACTTCCGCAAACGGCTTTACACTTTCTTGATCGGCGATCGCTAAGCTTCGGCCATCTGAAACGAAGCGCTAACCACGATGAACGCTGTGCAGCCGATCGCCAATGCCTCCTCCGTGACCACTGCTCCAAGGGGAGGGCTGAGCAGGTTGCTGATGCGCCTCTGGCCAACCGTCATTATCTATAGCGTCATCCTCGCCGCTATCCTCCTTGTCACCAAGCTATCCACCGCTACTGATTACGTCGGTCCCGATAATGACGACGGAATGCGTCTCATCGAGGTTCGCGATCTTCTCGCCGGGCAGGGCTGGTTCGATCTAATGCAATACCGCCTCGGCCTCGAGGGCGGCACGCTGATGCACTGGTCGAGGCTGATCGATCTGCCGATAGCTTCGCTGATCTGGTTCTTCGGCCTGTTTACGCCCCACGAGACCGCTGAGGCGCTGGCGCTCGCCGTCTGGCCGGTATCGCTCGTCCTGCCCGCCATGCTCTCCATGGCCGTCGCCGGGCGGCGTATCGGCGGAGTTGCCGGCATGCATCTCAGTCTCGCCATGACCGGCCTTGCGATTTACACCGGCAGCCGTTTCGCGCCTGGAGCCATCGATCATCACAATGCGCAGCTGGGACTTGTCGCGACGATGGTCGCGATGCTTCTGGATCCGGAACGCCGCGGCTGGAGCTATGCGGTCGCCGGCATCGCCGCAGCGGTCGCCATCGCCATCGGCGCCGAGACGACGCCTTTCGTCGCCGCCGTCTGCCTGACCGTCGCTTTACTCTGGGCATGGGAGGGGCAGAATTTCGCGGTTGCCGCAGGGGCCTTCGGCCTGGCGCTGGCGATTGCCATCAGCATGCTCTTTGTCGCAACGGTGCCGCCCCGGCTCTATTCGATGGTTACCTGCGACAATCTCTCGCTCGGTTATTACAGCCTGGCGGCGATCGGCGGCGGGCTGATGCTGTTTTCGGCAGTCTTTGCGAGCGGCCTGCGTCGCTCCCTGCGCTTTGCCGCGCTTGGCCTCGTCGGTGCCGGCGTTCTCGGTTCGGCGATGGTGATTGCGCCGCAATGCCTGAGCGACCCGCTGGCCGGTCTCGATCCGATGCTGGTCGAACTCTGGCTGAGGAACGTGTCGGAAGCGCAGTCGGCCTTCGTGCTCGCGCGCACCGATCCCTTCTCGATCGGTGCCTTCTATGCGGCCGGCCTGTTCGGCATGGCCGTCTGCATCTTCCGTATCGTTCGGCGCGACCGCATGCAGATCCATCTGGTGCTGCTCTTCCTGCTCGCCACCAGCTGGGCGATCGCGCTGGTCCAGGTGCGCGGCGCGACGTTCTCAAACCTGCTCTCCATTCTGCCGCTTGCGCTGCTGATCATCGATATCAGGCGGATCTCCAACAGCGACAGCGACAATGTTGCCGCCGCCTTCGTCTATATCGTGACGGTGCTCGCGAGCGTCCCGGCGGCCTGGGCGGTCGCCGGCGGACTTGTCTCGCTGCAGATGGACAATGGCGCGCAGAAGAAGGCGGCGGCGGCAAAGGTGCTTTCCTGCACCTCGAAAGAGGCACTGGCGCCGCTTGCCGGGCTTCCGGACGGGCTGATCTCCGCACCGTCGCAGATGGGCGTTCCGATCCTTCGCTTTACGAAAAACCGGGTTCTTTCGGCGCCATATCATCGCAATCAGGGCGGCATGCTGACGGAACTGCATATCGGCCTGGCGGAGCCGCAGGAGGCGGAGGCCTTCCTGAAGGGGACAGGGGTGACGGTGGTTGGCTTCTGCCCCAATGACCCGCAGACGCGCGAGATTGCCAAGCTGAAACCGGATGGCCTTTATGCTGAGCTCGGCAAGGGCAATATCCCGCCCTATCTGGAGCCGCTTCCGAAGGCAGCGGAGGTGGGCGTTCAGTTCTTTCGCTATCGGCCGGTGGCGAACTGACGCCGGCAGCTTTCGGTAAAAAATTTAGTGGGAAACACGTGTCGCGCGACGACGACGCGCATTGGCAAAGAGCCCGAGAACGAAGAGCATGAGGCCGCCATTAAAGCCGAGCACGGCATAGACGAACGCCAGGATCGACACTGGTCCGGGCGAGGTTATCGCCGCCGCCGCGAACGTTATTCCTATCAGAG
The DNA here is from genome assembly GCF_019685115.1 of Rhizobium sp. NZLR11. Taxonomy (NCBI): domain Bacteria; kingdom Pseudomonadati; phylum Pseudomonadota; class Alphaproteobacteria; order Hyphomicrobiales; family Rhizobiaceae; genus Rhizobium; species Rhizobium sp. NZLR11. The sequence continues at coordinate 66,831 of NZ_JABDWD010000008.1, forward strand.
CGGCGACCAGCGCGATTGCGGCAGCCGAGCGGGTTTGCCCGGCGCTAATGCCCAATGCTGCTGCTGTGAGAATAATCATTTCAGCACCTTCCCAGAGATAACGAGGGGAAGCATAGGAAGCGCCAACTAACAAAGATTTACCGGCGGCCACCGCCGAAAAGCCTTTGTATTGCGGTGGTTAGCAACTCCTTTCGTCTATAACGCGCATTCTAACTATACGTTCCGCAACCAAACGGATTTACCCGATTTCGTTGTTCATCCGCCAAGCTGCCACGGCCGCATGGTGAGCATGCGTGGCGTAGCGTGCGCCCGCCGCCAACGACCTCGACATCCCGGAAAACAGATCTCGGCGATGACCGCGACCTTCCAGTTTGCCGCCGATGGACATAGAAAGAAGGGATGAGCAACGTCTTCGACAGCGATTCGCCGACCAACCTTGCCGAATATTCGGTTTCGGAGCTTTCCGGCTCGATCAAGCGCACCGTCGAAACCGCCTTCGACCAGGTCCGCGTGCGCGGCGAGATCTCCGGCTATCGTGGCCCACACTCCTCCGGCCATGCCTATTTCGCGCTGAAGGACGACCGTGCCCGCATCGATGCCGTCATCTGGAAGGGCACCTTCTCGCGGCTGAAATTCCGCCCGGAAGAAGGCATGGAGGTCATTGCCACCGGCAAGGTCACCACCTTTCCCGGCTCTTCGAAATATCAGATCGTCATCGAGACGCTGGAACCGGCCGGCGCCGGCGCGCTGATGGCGCTGATCGAGGAGCGCAAGCGCAAGCTTGGCGCCGAGGGCCTGTTCGATGCCGCCCGCAAGAAGCGGCTGCCCTTCATGCCAAGGGTGATCGGCGTCGTCACCTCGCCGACCGGTGCGGTAATCCGCGATATTCTTCACCGCATCTCCGATCGTTTTCCCGTGCATGTCCTCGTCTGGCCGGTGAAGGTTCAGGGCGAGGGGTCCGGCGAGGAGGTGGCGAACGCCATTCGCGGCTTCAACGCGCTGGAGCCGGCCGGCGCCATTCCCCGCCCCGACGTGCTGATCGTCGCGCGCGGCGGCGGCAGCCTCGAAGATCTCTGGAGCTTCAACGACGAAATCGTCGTGCGTGCTGCGGCCGAAAGCCGGATCCCGCTGATCTCGGCCGTCGGTCATGAGACCGACTGGACGCTGATCGACTATGCCGCCGATGTCCGTGCGCCGACGCCGACAGGGGCTGCGGAAATGGCGGTGCCGGTCAAGGCGGAGCTCGAGGCCCAGGCCGCCGCCCTTGCCGCGCGGCTGCAGGGCTGCATGAACCGGCAGATGGATCAGCGTCGCCAGTCCGTCCGGGCGCTGATGCGGGCATTGCCGTCGCTCGATCAGCTTCTCGCCTTGCCGCGCCGGCGTTTCGACGAGGCGGCGGCCGGCCTCGGCCGCGGGCTGGAGCTCAACACCATCAACAAGCGTCGCGGCTTCGAGCGCGTGGCCGCGCATTTGCGCCCTGATCTGCTCTCCGGCCGCATCGCCGAGCGCCGCCAGACGCTGAACGAGCGGATCGGGCGGGCCGAGCGCATGGTCGAGCGGCTGATCGACCGTTCGAAATCGCGGGTCGACCGTGCCGAGGCGGTCTTCGCCACACTGCCCGCCCGCCTGCAGGCGCAGACCGGCCGCGCCCGCGACCATCTCGCCAATCTCGTCAGGCACGCCGATACCGCGACATCCCATCGGCTGATTCGGGCAAAAGCCGCGCTTGCGGCGCAGGACCGCGTGCTGCAGTCGCTCTCCTACAAGAATGTGCTGAAGCGCGGTTACGCGGTGATCCGCGACGACGAGGACAGGCCGGTCTCCGGGGCCACAGCTCTTTCGGCAGGTGCGGCGGTCTCGATCGAATTTTCCGACGGCCGCATCGGCGCGGTGACCACCGAAGGCGGCATGCCGCCAACCTCGCTGAAGAGGCGGCCTGCCAAGCCGGAAGCCGGCGATCCATCGAAGCAGGGAAGTCTTTTCTAGCAATTTGAGCAAAACGCGCAGTCTGATCCTGCCACTATCTGGCAGTGGCAAGAATGTATAGTTTGTCTGCATGTCCCGTTCAGAACGCCTCCTCGATCTTCTCCAGGTGCTGCGCCGCCACCGTCGGCCGGTGAGTGGCGTGGTGCTGGCCGACGAAATCGGCGTCAGTATCCGCACCCTTTATCGCGATATCGCCAGCCTTCAGGCCCAGGGCGCCGCGATCGAGGGTGAGCCGGGCGTTGGTTATGTCTTGAAACCGGGATTTCTCCTGCCGCCGCTGATGTTTCCGCCGGAAGAGATAGAAGCGCTTGTGCTCGGCTACCGGTGGGTGGCGGACAGAGCCGACGGTCATCTGCGCGATGCGGCGCGAAATGCGCTGGCACGGATCGCCGCCGTGTTGCCGACCGAGCTGCGTGACGAGCTGGACGCCTCTGCGCTTCTGGTGGGACCTGGCGTCGGCATTCCTGTCGACTCCGTCGATCCGGCCCTTCTGCGCAAGGCGATCCGCACCGAACGCAAGCTTTCCCTGTCCTATCGCGATGGAGCCGGCGTCGGGTCGGAGCGTGTGGTATGGCCGTTTGCGCTGGCCTTTTTCGATCAGGTGCGTGTGCTCCTCGGCTGGTGCGAACTCCGCCAGGATTTCCGTTCTTTTCGCACGGATCGAATTGCCCATGCGGAAGCGCTCGACGCCCGCTATCCCAAGCGCAGGCAGGCACTGCTGAAACAGTGGCGGGAGGGTCAGGGAATATCGCAAGGAGACAAATGATACTGCCAGTTTCTGGCAGTATCATTTCATAAGGTCATAACGTCCAACCATCGACAGGAGATCCTTATGACCGACAAAAACAGCATTCTTCTCTACGTGACCGACGCCCCGACCAGCGCCCGCTTCTACACCACGCTGCTTGGGCAGGAGCCCGTAGAGACAAGTGCAACCTTCGCCATGTTTATCTTGCCGTCCGGCCTGGGGCTCGGTCTCTGGGGCAAAGCCGGTGTGGAGCCCTCGCCGGCGGCAGCCGGCGGCGGCAGCGAGATAGGGTTCAAGGTTTCCACGGCCGGCAAGGTCGATGCGACCCATGCCGATTGGCAGGCCAAGGGCGCCAACATCGTCATGGCGCCGACCGATCTTGACTTCGGCCGAAGCTTCGTCGCGGCCGATCCCGATGGGCATCGCCTGCGGGTCTATACCGTGTCCGAGGCGGTTTGAGCCATGGCCAATGCCTGGATCGCCGTCGCTTCCGCAGAGCATGTCCGCATCGGCCGTCAAGCCGGTTTCATGCAGGTCTGTCACGGCAAGGCGTCACCCCTCAGGCGAATCACGCCTGGGGATCGTGTGATCTACTACTCGCCCACTGTCGTCTTTGGCGGCAAGGACCGCCTGCAAGCTTTCACCGCGATCGGTCTGGCACACGATGGCGCGCCTTACCAGGTGGAGTTGGAAAGCGGTTTCAGGCCCTGGCGGCGGGATGTCGATTGGCGGCCTGCGGAGGAAACCTTGATCCGGCCGCTGCTCGGCCGGCTCGCCTTCACGCAGGTCGGCCCCAATTGGGGTTATCAGCTCCGTTTCGGTCTGTTCGGCATCAGCAATGAGGATGCCGATATGATTGCAGAAGCAATGCGGCAAGAGCGGCAGGATTTCTCCCCGAATGCCGCCATCTCTGAGCCTTCGAAGCAGGCCCCGGAATGCTGCATGGCATAACCGCAGTGTTCATCATCACCGGCAAGCGTGCGAAAATTACTCGAAATCCGCAAGCAGCTTCCGCAACAGCCTGTCGAGGTCCGCCTTCTCGGCAGCGCTCAGGTTTTTCGACAGCCGGTGCTGATTGGCGACATGGGCGTCGACAGCGGTCTCGACCGTCGCAAGTCCCTTTTCCGTCAGCGCGATGAGCACGCTCCTGCGGTCGTCGGGATTGAGGATCCGCTCGACGAGGCCCGCTTTTTCCAGCTGGTCGATGCGGTTCGTCATCGTGCCGGAGCTGACCATGGTCATCTCGAGGAGCTCGCCCGGCGAAAGCCGGTGGGGCGCACCGGCGCGGCGAAGCGTCGCCAGCACGTCGAAGGCGGAGGACGAAAGCCCCTGCTTCAGCAGCACCGCCTCTACCTCGCGGCCGAGATGGGTGCCGAGGCGCTTCAGGCGCCCGAGGATGCCCATCGGTTCGACGTCGAGATCCGGCCGCTCGCGTCGCCATTGCGCCAGGATCTTGTCGACATGGTCGATCTTGCCGTCTTCGCTCATCATCCACCGATAGCATTCATTATCTTGACGTCAAGATAAGAACCGATAGGATGGATTTGTCTTGAAATAGAGATTCTTGAGATGAAGATAAATTCTGGCTATGCCACCGATCTTGCGATGACCGCACTTGCACCCGCCATCTGGGGCAGCACCTACATCGTCACCACCGCATTGCTGCCGGCCGGGTATCCGCTGACGGTGGCGATGCTGCGGGCGCTGCCGGCCGGCCTGCTGCTTCTGCTGCTGGTGAGAAAGCTGCCGTCCGGCATCTGGTGGGGAAGGACCTTCGTTCTCGGCGCGCTGAACTTCTCGTTCTTCTGGGCGATGCTCTTCGTCTCCGCCTACCGGCTGCCGGGCGGCGTTGCCGCAACGGTCGGCGCGGTGCAGCCGCTGATCGTCATCGCGCTGTCGCGGCTTTTTCTCGGCAAGCCGGTCCGGCAGCTCGCCGTGTTGGCCGGTCTTGCCGGCATGGCCGGCGTCGGGTTGCTGGTGTTGACGCCTACGGCGGGGCTCGATCCCGTAGGGGTCGCCGCCGGTCTCGCCGGCGCCGTCTCGATGGCCTTCGGCACGGTGCTGACACGGCGCTGGGCGCCGCCGGTCTCGAACCTCACCTTCACCGCCTGGCAATTGACGGCAGGCGGCATCCTGCTGGTGCCCTTTGCGCTTTGCCTCGAACCGGCGCTGCCGGCACCGAGCCTCGCAAACATTGCCGGCATCGCCTATCTCGGCCTGATCGGCGCTGCCTTTACCTATTTGCTGTGGTTTCGCGGCCTGTCGCGCATCGAACCCTCGGCAGTCTCTTCGCTTGGCTTTCTGAGCCCGCTGGTCGCGACCCTACTCGGCTGGCTGGCGCTCGGCCAGAGCCTGGCGCCGGCGCAGATCGCCGGCCTCGCCATGGTGCTTGCCAGCGTCTGGCTCAGTCAGCGCATAATGATGCCGGTCAGGCCCATTCGCCCTGCCGCATCACCGGAACCCGCGAGCCATCGGGCTTGACGCCGTCGATATCGACCTTATCAGAGCCGATCATCCAGTCGATATGGATCAAGCTGGAATTGCCGCCCTGCGCCTTGATCTGCTCCTGGCTCAGTGTTGCGCCGTCAAGGAAGCACTTGGAATAGCACTGGCCGAGCGCGATGTGGCACGAGGCGTTCTCGTCGAACAGTGTGTTGTAGAACAGGATACCGCTGGCCGAGATCGGCGAGGAATGCGGCACCAGCGCCACTTCGCCGAGCCGGCGCGCACCCTCGTCGGTATCGAGCACCTTGTTCAAGACCTTTTCACCGCGCGAGGCCTTGGCCTCGACGATGCGGCCGCCTTCGAAGCGCACCTGGATATTGTCGATCAGCGTGCCCTGGTGCGAAAGTGGCTTGGTGCTGGAAACATGGCCTTCGACGCGTAGCGCATGCGGCGTGGTGAAGACTTCCTCGGTCGGGATGTTGGGATTGCAGGTAATGCCGTTTTTGGCGGTGGACGCGCCTCCATGCCATTCATGCCCGTCGGCAAGCCCGACCATCAGGTCGGTGCCCGGTCCCTGGAAATGCAGCGAGGCGAAGCGCTCGCCGTTCAGCCAGGCGGAGCGCTTGGCGAGATTCGCATTGTGCTCGGCCCAGGCGGCGACCGGATCGCTGACATCGACGCGCGAGGCGGCAAAGATCGCCTTGGCGAGCTTGGCGATGGCGATCGGCTCGGGATCGTCGGGGAAGACCACCTTGGCCCAGGATGGATTGGGATAGGAGACGATGTTCCAGTTGATGTCGAAATTCGAGATCTTTTCCAGCGCCGGCTTGTAGGCGGTTGATGTGGCGCGATTGGCGCGGCCGACCTTGTCGGCATCCTGCTCGGAAAGCAGCAAAGGATTGTCGCCGGCGATCGCCAGCCGGGCCGCCCCGTTGGCATAGGCCTTGGCCATGCCCTCGTAGAGCCAGCCGGAGGCGCGGTCGAAGCTCTCGTCGCTGCCATGCTGATAGCGCGAAAGCGTCGTTTCCTCGTCGGAATAGAAGGCGGTGACCAGGCCGGCGCCGGCCTGATAGGCGTGTTTGGTGATCAGGCGAACGAGCGGCAGCGCCACCACCGGCGCGGTAATCACCAGATCCTGACCCTTCTGCAGCTGCAGCCCGACCTTGACGGCAACTTTCGCAAGCTTCTCCAGCTTGACGGGATCAATGGTGTTCTGGCTCTGGGGCATGAAAGTCATGGTTCAACCTGCCTTTTGTCATCGACGTTCTCAAGGCTGGCAGACTTAGACCCGTTTGCGGCGAAAATGAAGCGCGCCGCTACCGAATTGCCAGCGGCCGGATCGACACCCGGCCACTTGCGCGCTCAGGCGGCGGCAGGCTGCCTAAGCAGGATCGAGTTGTGTTTGTTGAGGAAATCCGTCAGTCGCTCGGGGTAATCCTCGCCAACGGCGGCTCGGACACTCGCGCGCTCTGACAGCGCCTTGCGCCAGCGCTTTACCCGCTCGAGCCCGTCGAAAATGCCGCTGTCGCCGAGCGTGTCGAAGAGATCGAAATAACGAAACACAGGCGCGAAGACGGCGTCGACGAGGCTGAAGCCACTGCCGGGAAAATAGGCCCCGTCGCCCAGCGCGCCCTCGAGCGTCGTGAATTTTGCGATGAGCGCTTTGCGCTTGGCCTCCAGCTGCAGTTCATCCTGCGCCGTTTCATAACCCCAGAGATCGGACAGCACGGACGTGCCGAATTCCATCCAGCCGCGATGACGGGCGCGGGTCAGCGGATCGGCCGGATGCAGCGCAGTTCCCACCTGCGTTTCCTCCAGATATTCGCAGATGACGCTGCTTTCGAACAGCACGGCCTCGCTGCCATCCATTTGTTCGATCCGCAGCAGCGGCACCTTGCCGAGCGGCGAGATTTTCAGGAACCAGTCCGGCTTGTTGGCAAGATCGATGTTGATGCGCTCGAACGGCACGCCCTTTTCGAGAAGCACGATCGCGGCGCGCTGCACATAGGGGCAGAGGTGGTGGCTGATCAATGTAAGCTTGCTCATGGCGCTCTCCTGATGCCGCACGCCGCGGCTGAAAATATCAATAACGATGATAGATGCAAATGCATATAATAGCGATTGCGCCGGCGTTCAAGTTAAATGTAACTGCATCTATGTCCGATAAGTCCCCGACGCCGAGCGAAGCCGCGACCAGCGCATGGATACACATCATGCGCGCCAGCGATCGTCTGCTTGCGGCGATCGAAATCGATTTCAAGGCGGCGAAAATGCCGACGCTTTCCTGGTACGACGTGCTTTGGGAGCTGGCGAGGGCAAAGGGCGGGCGATTGCGTCCCTATGAGATCGAAGAACGGACACTGCTTGCCCAATATAATCTCTCCCGTCTGGTAGACCGGCTGGAAAGGGAGGGCTTGGTCCACCGCGAGACCTTCGACGAGGATGCGCGCGGCCGCTGGGTCGTGATCACCGATGCCGGGCTGCAGCTGCGAGAGCGCATGTGGGCGGTCTATGCTAGGTCGATCGAAACCCATATTGGCTGCAAGCTTGCCGAGACCGAGGCAAATACCATAACAGCTTTACTGGCTCGTTTCCTTTGATCAGGCGATCAACGATACGCCGACCGCTTTCAAGGCCTTCAACGCATCCTTTGGATCGAGCCGCACCTGCAGTCCGCGTTGGCCGCCATTGATATAGACGAGCGGTTCGGCCAGGGCGGTTTCCTCGATCGCCGTCGGCATGGATTTCTTCTGGCCGAAGGGGCTGATGCCGCCGACATGATAACCCGTCAGCCGCTCGGCATCGGCCGGCTTCATCATATTGGCCGATTTGCCGTGAAAGGCGCTCGCAAGCTTCTTCATGCTGACTTCGCGGTCCGACGGCACGACGACGCAGACCGGCTTGCCGTCCACCTCCGCCATCAACGTCTTCAGCACCCGGTGCGGCGCTTCGCCAAGGGCTTCCGCCGCCTGCAGGCCGACGCGCTCGGCGCCCGGGTCGTAGTCATAGGCATGGACCGTGAAGGCGACGCCTGCCTGGGAAAGAACCTGTGTCGCGCGCGTGGTCTTGGACATCTCTAGCTCGGGAGTTGTTGCCTGTCGTTCAGCCTGCAAATGCACAGGCGTAAATCGCCGGCTTGAAGCCGATCAGCAACTTGCCGCTGGCCTCCAGCACCGGCCGTTTGATCATCGACGGCTGGTCGAGCATCAGTTGGATCGCCTTCTCCCAGCTGAGGTTCTCCCGCTCTGCATCAGCCAGTTTGCGGAAGGTGGTGCCGGCGCGGTTGAGCACGGTATCGAGCCCGGCCTGATCGATCCAGGCATCAAGATGGGCGCGGTCGATGCCGAGCGCCTTGTAATCGTGAAACGCATAGGCAACGCCGTGTTCTTCCAGCCAGCTGCGGGCCTTCTTCATCGTGTCGCAATTCTTGATACCATAGATGGTGACGGTCATGCCCGATCGATTCCCTGTGATCGCTGCGAGATACCATGCAAGAAGACCGGCGCAAATGCCCGCGACACTTTATCCCGGCGCTCGCCGGGATCCGGCTCGGCTCAATTCTCCAGCGTGCCGGCCTTGCGCAAGGCGTCGCTGGGACTGTCGCAGACAATCTTCATCAGGTCGCCGCGCCGCCGTACCAGCCGGTCGGACGTTCGGGTCAGGATCAACCCGTCTTGCGGGGCGCGGAGTTCGATGCTGCCACCCGGCTGACCCGGGCGGGTGACAATCGTCGCCAGGAGCTCGCCTTCCACAACCCTGTCGCCGATGGCGCGATGCAAGAGCACGGCCCCACCTTCAGGAGCGCGAATGATCTCGACATTGTCGAGCGGCACGGCCGGACCGGAAAACGCCCTTGCCTCAGCCTTCACCTCACCGACGATCCCCCGTGCCGCAAGGAACCGCCACAGCCCCTCCGCATCCTTCTCAGCCAGCACCGGATCGACGTCGCGTTTGCCGCGCAGCTCGACGGTGACCGAAAGCCTGCCCGGCAGCCGCGATTGGCGCTCGCCGGGAACCTCGTATTTCCAGGCAAAACCGACCGCCTCTTCGAAGGCCGAGCTTTCGCCATCCGAAAGCAGCGCGGCCTCCATATCGAGTGCAGCGGCAAGATCGGCCGCCTCCGGCCAGAAGGCTTCGTCGATATAGGCATATTGCAGGGATTCGTCGTCGCAATGCAGGTCGAGGACGAGATCGGCGCCAAGCGCCATATGCAAGAGCTGTCGTTTCAGCCTGTCGGTAGCCGGATAATCATCGAGGTCTTCGATCAGCGTGGCCCGATCGGCAAGGGAGATCAGCGGAAAATCCCTGTTGAAATTGGTGCGTGAGCCAAGGTCGAAACGACCCTGCAGGTCGCCGAAATGCGATTGCGCCGCACCGATCGGATTGGCCTGCGGCACGATGGTGATGTCGCCGACGATCCCGCCTTCGCTTTCCGCCTGCCGCAGCCGCTCGCAGAGGAAATGCAGGAGCACCGTTCCCGGCAGTTCCCCGGCATGCAGGGCGGCCTGGATATAGATCTTCGGCGCCTTCGAATCGTGGCCCGCAAAGCGCAGCACCGGCAGCCGCCACTCCGTTCCCGGCGTATCTCCTGGGATGATGATCTCTGAAACATCCATGCTGTCTTCGCTCTCCGTTTGCCATCCCGACGGTTGTTCAGCTTTATGCGCGGAAATCGCGGAAGCGCAAGCCTTGGTCCGGAGATGCCATTGCCGTCAGCCAAGCAGCGGCCAGCGATCGATGATGTGGTGTTCGGTTTTTCCAAGAACGCTGTGAATGAGCAGGAATTCCCGCGCCGTCCACGAAACCGGTTGGTCGAGGCTCGTCGGCGGCACCGCTTTGCGGTCATAGAGCAGCGTCATATGCGCCGTGAAATTGCGATCGATATTGTCACGCAATCCGGTATTGTGCAGGCCGACACCAAGCTGGACATGCAGTCGCATGAGCGGCATCAGCCCGTCTTTGCTGCAGAGCACCAGAGGCCGCGCCTTGCCTTCCCGCTTGAAGCTCATGATCCTGTCGAAGGTGGACGGCGATCGGCGCGCCCTCGACTGTGGCGGCGGCCTGCCGGGCCGCAAAGATCACGTCCTCCGGCAACACTTCATAGTCGCCGATGCCGATAACGCTCACATGCAGGGTCGTCAGCCGCGGCTTTGCGGAAACGGAGAAGGTATTGCAATAGTCGTCGGCGATCGAAGCCGCTTGCCGTTCGACGATCGCAGGCGGGCGGAGCGCAAAGAAAAGCCTGTGGCCGCCGTTCCGGCTTTCACCCGCCTGCCCGCGTCGATTTTGACCATGGTCGAAATCGAAGGAAATCTGGTTCATGGCCTGTCAGGTCGTCATGACCGCCTCGCGCTCCAAAAAAGAGGTGAAAGATACGCCGGCAAGGTAGAATATCAAGAACAAAAAAAGAACGAGATGCGCAAGAATCGGGTTGAAACAGCGGCCGTTCCGTACGATTTTGGTGGTAATCGAAAACGCGGAGGCTGTGTCATGGCCCAGACGATCCATCACTATCTCATCTTCGAAACCGCGGCTGGTTTCTGCGGCATCGCCTGGAGCGACGCCGGCATCGCCCGCTTCCAGCTGCCGACGAAAACCGCGGAAGCGACCGAGCGGCTCTTACTGCGCCGCCTGCCGGGTGCCGAGCCCGGCGCGCCGACGCCTGATGTGCTCGAAACGGTCGCCGCCGTGAAGCGCTATTTCCAGGGCGAGGAAACGGATTTTTCCGACGTCGAACTCGATCTTGCCGGGCAGGATGCCCTCTTCAGGGATATTTACGCGGCGGCAAGGCGTGTCGGCTGGGGCCATACGACCACCTACGGCGCGCTGGCGAAAGAGCTTGGCGCCGGGCCGGAAGTCGCGCGCGACGTCGGCCAGGCGATGGCGAAGAACCCGGTCGCATTGATCATCCCCTGCCACCGGGTGCTGGCCGCCGGCGGCAAAATCGGCGGTTTCTCGGCTCCCGGCGGCTCGTCATCGAAGACCCGCATGCTGGAGCTTGAAGGCGTCCAGCTCGGCCCGCCGCCGCCCGCCCAGCAATCGCTGGGGTTTTAGGCGGCGGGGCGGTCTCAGCCGGGATGCCGGCTGCTCAATGCGGGCTGGCCGTTGGCCGGACGATGATCTCGCTGACATCGACATCGTCAGGCTGGCTGACGGCATAGAGGATCGAATTGGCGATAGCCTCGGGGCTGATCGTGACCGCCCTGAAAACCCTCATGGCGTTCCGCGCGGTCGGATCGGTAATCGTGCCGGCCAGTTCCGATGTCGTGGTGCCGGGGGAGATGACCGTCACCCGGATGCGATCTGTCTCCTGCCGCAACCCGTCCGAGATCGCCCGCACCGCGAATTTCGTCGCGCAATAGACCGCGGCCGTTGGGGAAACGGCGTGGCCGCCGATCGAAGCCAGGTTGATGATCTGTCCGGATCCCTGCGCCTTCATGATCGGAAGCGCAGCGGCGATGTCGTAGAGCACACCCTTGATGTTGACGTCGACCATCCGGTCCCACTCGTCGACCTTGAGGGCCGCAAGCGGCGAGAGCGGCATGACGCCGGCATTGTTGACGATAACGTCCAACCGGCCGAATTCGGACCTGGCAAAACCCGCAAAGGCCTCCACTTGGGAACGGTCGGTGACATCAAGCTTTCGCAGCCGCACGCTGCCGCCCTTGGCTGCTATTTCGCCGGCGAGTGTCTCCAGCCGCTCGGTGCGGCGCGCGCCGATCACGAGATGCGCGCCCGCGGCAGCCAGCACCTTTGCAGCAGCCTCTCCGATGCCGCTGCTGGCCCCGGTAATGGCGATGACTTTTCCTTCGATCGTCGACATTTCAAGCTCCTTTGTCGATTGAGTGTTTCTTGGTGGTCAGCTGGGGAAATCGGCGCTGAGCGTCGTCTCCGCCCAGGCGTCGAAGTTTCCGCGCAGCGCGTCCAGCCGTTCGCGGGCGATCTTCAGGGCAGGTGCGCCGAGCAGCAGACGCAGCGGCGGTTCCTCCGCCTCGAAGGCCGATAGGATGGCGGCTGCGGCACGGACCGGATCTCCCGGCTGTTTGCCGGAGACCGAGCGGGTGGCCTGGCGCCGCTTGCCCGATGTCTCGGCATAGTCGTCGATAACGGTGCTGGATTCGACCATCGACCGGCCGGCCCAGTCAGTGCGGAAAGCGCCGGGCTCGACGATCGTCACATCGATGCCAAGCGGCTTGACCTCATGAGACAGCGATTCCGACAGCGCCTCGACCGCGAATTTGGTGGCGTGGTAATAGCCGGTGGCAGCGAAGGCGACGAGACCGCCGAGCGAGGAGACATTGAAGATGTGCCCTCGCCGGCGTGTCCGCATACCCGGCAGAACCTGCTTGGTGACATCGATCAATCCGAAGACATTGGTCTCGAACTGGGCGCGTATCTCCGCATCGTCGCCCTCCTCGATCGCCGCGAGATAGCCGTAGCCGGCATTGTTGACGAGCACGTCGATCGCGCCGAAATGTCTCTCGGCGTCATGAACCGCGCCGGCGACGGAGCGGCCGTCCGTCACATCGAGTGCGAGAGCAAGCGCGCGGTTGCCGTGTTCAGCTGCGAGATCCCTGAGGGTCTCTGGTCTGCGCGCGGTCACGGCGGCGCGCCAGCCACGGGCGAGAACCGCCTCCGCAAGCGCCCGGCCGAGGCCGGACGATGCGCCGGTGATGAACCAGATGGGTGTGGTGGAAGACATGATCGTCATCCTTTCCGGCCGAAACGGCCTTATCCCGAGTGATGTCTATTGGCGGCGGAGCACCATGCCGCCATGATGGAGCGTATCGCCGTCGACGAAATCGCCGTCGGCCGTGAAGCCGGTGTCGTCCCAGTATTCGATATGGCTTCCGGTGACTTCGTAACGGCCTCGATAGGCGCTCTCCCGGTTGCCGCGGGCCTCGTCGTAACGGCCGTCGGGCAGGAGTTCATGGCGGATACGGCCATCATCCGTCACCCATATGCCGACATAGGGATGTTGCTGCATCGTGTTCTCGCTTGTTTGTTGACGTATGGATCGCCGGTCGTTGACGGCATCCGCGGGGCCGATCGCCGTGCCGGCCAGGGTGGTGACGGCGAAAATTTGCAGAACAGCGCTCTTGGAAATCCTTCGCATCGTTTTTCCTTTCGATAGAGGGCTGGCATGACGGCCGCCTTGCCTGACCTCGAGAGAAAAATAGGCTGCGCAATCGAGTTGATTAAGTTGCCAATACCGGATGCCTTGGTTAGAACTGCTAACCAATGATCGACGATCTCGAAGGCATTTCAGTCTTTCTCGCCGTGGCGGAAGCGCGGAACTTCCGGCTGGCCGGTGAGCGACTTGGCGTCACCCGCTCCGCCGTCAGTCAGGCTCTGCAGCGTCTGGAGGATCGTCTTGGGGTCGCGCTGGTCCAGCGCACGACGCGCAGCGTTAGCCTGACCGAAGCCGGCGACGTGTTCTTCGAGGCGGTTCGCCCATCGGTCCGGCAGGTCAAGGATGCGATGCAGACGGTGCGGGAGATGCAGGCGCGCCCGAGCGGCCTGCTGAGGATCACCGTTTCCTCGATCGCCGAGAGTTTTCTGTCCGGCACCTTGTTGGCCGGGTTCATGCAAGCCTGCCCTGAGATCAAACTCGATATCACCGTCACCGATGACGAATTCGATATCGTCGAGGCCGGCTTCGACGCCGGTGTCCGGCTCGGCGAAGTCATCGAGCAGGATATGATCGCGATCTCGGTCTCCGAGCCGCAGCGCCAATCCGCGGCCGCATCCCCCGCCTACCTTGAGCGCCGCGGCCATCCCCGCCATCCCAGCGAACTGCAGGATCACGCCTGCATCGGCTGGCGACCTCGCCCCGATACGGCGCCTTATCGCTGGGAGTTCACCGAAAATGATCGCGACTTCGACGTCGCGGTCGATCCCGCCGTCACCACCAACGACATGGGGATGATGATCCGCATGGCCTGCGCCGGCGCCGGGATCACCTTCGGCATGGTGGAAACCTTTGAGGCCTATATCGAACGCGGCGAACTCGTGCCGCTGCTCGAAGATTTCTGCCCGCCCTTCCCGGGCTTCTATCTCTATTATCCCAGGCGCCAGAGGCAGCCGCTGAAGCTGCGGGCGCTGGTGGAGCATATCAGGAAGTCCGCTAGGCATTAGATATGGTCGAGCCCTGCCCGAACCCGGTACGATACCAGCGAATTTCCCGAGGATGAGAGCGGCTGGCTCCTGCGGCATAGGCCCCGGCTCAAGGTTGCCCCAGTCACGCGGTTTTGCTATTTCCCCATCGCAAAGGATCAGGGGCGAGGGGCATCCTGTTGCCGGAGAACCTATGCTGGACGACGTCTTTCCCATTCCGACCAGGGCCCTGATCCGTCAGGGTGGACGCGCCTGCTTTTCTCGTCTCGTCAGCACGAGCCCCTTGTTGATCCAGGTGCAATCCGGAACGAAGATCGTCATGGCGGATGATAAGGCTTTGCGCCTCGAGGCAGGCGCATATGCCTTGCTGCCCGACTATCGACCGTTGACCATGGAGAATATTCCCAGGGCGCCACAGAAATATCAGACCCTGGCGCTTCCTGTCCCCAGACCGCTCTTCGAAGATGCCTATAGCAGCATGGGGTCGGTGGCCGTTCCATCGCGGCCTATCCCGGCAGGCGCCTCAAACCTGCCGGAGGAAGCAGCGGCATTGTTTGACTATTGCTGTCAGCCCGGCAATCTGACGCGGCTTCCCGGCGTTATTGCCAAGGCTCGTCTGATGGAACTCGTCACCTGGTTTGCGCTCTGCGGAGCGGTGCTGGGTCAATGCCAGAGCCCTCGGCTCGAGGATCGGCTGAGGCAGATGATTGAAGGTGATACGGCCCGTGATTGGACGCTGGGGCAGGCGGCGCGCGCCTTCAACATGAGCGAGGCGACGCTCAGGCGTAAGCTGGCCGCCGAGAATACCGGTTTCAGCGAGATCTTGAGCGATACAAGAATGAATCGCGCCCTGGGCCTCATTCAAACCACAACCTTGCCGATGGCGCAGGTTGCGCTTGAGGTCGGTTACGATTCCCCGTCGCAATTCTCGGCGCGGTTCAAAGAGCGGTTTGGCGTCAATCCGCGCCACGTGCGGGGCGGATCTGAGCGTTTTGAGCGGATCGGGGCAGAAGTTGAGCATAGCGGGGCAGATGCACCTGCTCCGTGACGATAGCTTTCCTGCATTATCAACCGCAGGAAAACAGCATGCGTTCCATAATAGCAGTCCTTCTCGCCGCGTCCGTCTTCGGCGCCGCCGCCGCCCATGCCGAAATGAAGCTCACCTCGAAAGATCTGACTTCAGGCAAGTCCATGGCCGATGCGCAGGTCTTCAACAGCTTCGGCTGCGCCGGCAAGAACATCTCGCCGGAACTGGCCTGGTCGGATGCTCCCCCGGCGACCAAGAGCTTCGCCGTCATGGCTTACGATCCGGATGCTCCAACGGGTTCGGGCTGGTGGCATTGGTCGGTGTTCAACATTCCCGCGGATGCCTCGGAGATCGCCACCGGCGCCAGCGGTGACAAAAAGCTTCCCGCAGGCGCCGTGGAAGGCCACACGGATTTTGGTGTCTCAGGGTATGGCGGCGCCTGCCCGCCGGCCGGCGACACGCCGCACCATTACCAGTTCACCGTCTACGCGCTTTCGGTTGACAAGCTGCCGCTTCCCGATACTGCGCCGGGCGCCATGGTTGGTTTCTATGTCAGGGCAAACACGCTCGACAAGGCCTCCGTCGAGGTCACCTACGGCCGCTGAGCTTGGCATCGCAGCCGTCATCCCTAGTGCATGTCGCCCTGAAGTGTGCGGCGGTTCTGGGATAACGATATGCATAGAAACAAAGGACTAAAGCGCGGCGCATGAATCAAGTTTGATGCGCCGCGCTTTAGATCAGGATAATTTTATGGCTTATCCCGTTCGCACAGGTATTAACCACATCCAGCGTTGCAATATGACTCATCTCCCCTTCTCCGATAAAAGGAGGGCATGAGCGAAAGCCTGTTTCCGACACGCTGGGCCAATGACAAGCCGCCATCGCTGGAGAAGTTCACCTCGGACTTCGCCGACGACTACGCCTGCGCGGAATATCTGGCGAAGAAGCGCTGGAAGGACGGCTTTCAATGCCCGCGTTGCGGCGGGAACCGGGCATGGCGACTTGAGGCTCGCCCGTGGGTCTGGGAATGCCAGGGTGTCGCCGTTGCGGACGATGGGGTACGGACCACCACCGGCTGCCGCCACCAGACATCGCTCATCGCCGGGACGGTGATGCACGGTACGCATCTCCCGCTCCGGGTCTGGTTTCTGGCCGCCTACCTCCTCGTGACCCATTCCAACGGAATGTCCGCCCTGCAGCTCCAGCCGAAGCTGGGTCTCGGCAGCTACAAGACCGCCTGGCTTCTGCTTCACAAGCTCCGCCGGGCGATGGTCGATCCGGACAGGCGTCCGCTGCGCGGCATGATCGAGATCGACGAGACGAACGTGCCGTTCCGCCGTAAGGATGAGCCTGAAGGCGGCGGTCAGGGACGCAGTCCAATCGGCAAGATTTTCATGATCGGTGCCGTCGAGGTGGAGGCCGGAAAGTACCCTGCGCGATGCCGCCTGCAGCGCATCGTCAACATCAATCGCGAGAGCCTGCACGCCTTCATCCGGGACAACACCGCCATCGGCAGCCTGCTCGTCACCGACGGCAACACGGCCTACAGACGCTTG
The DNA here is from genome assembly GCF_019685115.1 of Rhizobium sp. NZLR11. NCBI lineage: Bacteria > Pseudomonadati > Pseudomonadota > Alphaproteobacteria > Hyphomicrobiales > Rhizobiaceae > Rhizobium > Rhizobium sp. NZLR11. Next base: position 83,710 of record NZ_JABDWD010000008.1, read on the forward strand.
AAAGACCGAGGCCATCAGGCCATAAACCTGAGTGCCGAGGATGCACCTCCAGCCCATGAGGTACTGCCGTGGGTGCATCGCCTCTTCGCCAATTTCAAGCGATGGAGCTACGGAACTTATCACGGTGTCCGTGACAAGCATGTCGATATCTACGCCAACGAGTTCGTCTTCCGTTGGAACCGCCGACGGCATTTCCAGACCAACGTTGATACGATCCTGGGTCTCGGACAGCGTATCGGCCGGATAAATTGGCGCGACATCGTCGGCGACACGCGGGAATGGAAGCTGGCGCACGAGGATCAGATTCTCGACATGGTCAGGCCCGACAGGCTCGACCGCGCCAAGGACTACGCCGTGGAGAACGGCTGCGATATCTTCGAAGCTCTCGACGAAGTTCGGCAGCAAGAGAAAAGGTGGCGATATCCGCGAAGGAAGCCGAGGCGTTCCCCGCTTCCACCAAGGCGCTTAGGCGAGGAGCGAAGCACCCGCCGATACGTTCATCCGCCGAGTTTAACACCGGAAGACATCGGACGGGGCTATCTCCGCCATATCCCTATCGGCTCAAAGATCACAGGCGCACGCCGGAAATCGTCTGTGGATGGCATTTCCTTCGAAGCCGCCTGACAGGATTTCTCGCAGCGAATCTGATCATTTGCTGAAGGTAGTCGGGGTGGCAGGGAAATGTTTGTGACCAATAGATCGAGGCTCAGAAAATCAAGCGGTGTGACGCTCGTGCTTTTAGCCTGCCTCGGGAGCTGGAGCGGTGCGCGGGCTGAAGACGTTCGCAGAGACACACTCGCTCCATTGCCACTCAACCTCAAGGACTACGAAACGTTCGTGCAGAAACTGGCTGCCGAGGTGGACGGAAACGAAGCCGCGATGGCCGCGAGACTCGGTTCTCTGGGTTTTAGCTGCACCCCCGTCTCCAAATCCGTAGCGTTCGCATGTGTGCGATTTGGCTGCCAGAAGCGGTTCATCGGACGAGGTTCTCTCCTCCAATGGACTGTGAACAGGCGGGATGTGGTGGCGGGAAAGACGGTATTCTCAGGCGGAGCAGTCAACTATTCGTGGTTGGAAAGCTGCATTGTCACGAACGACATCGAGCCTGCACAGCAGCGCTTCCTTTCCTGCCAAGGTCAAAGCCAGTGTAATCCGCTCCGGCGTTGAAGCTGAGCGATGCCCTATGTCGCTCATGCACAATGTACAGTATGTCCCTGTGCAAACGGGATAAGCCATATAATTTTAGGCCTGATCGGCCTAGAATTTGAATCCCGATCTAAATCAAAGCAATAGAGCATGATGTCATAAGTAAACCGCGCACACTTTGCGGCATCATGCTCTGGATGACAAACAGCCGGCCGAGGTGAGTGAACCTCGGCCGTTACTGCTGACGACGATCCTGACCGGCCAAACAGCCATCCGTGTTGGCGGTCTGCCTTACGTTCAGATCATCCGAGGTGTCGCGGATCGCCGCTCGGCCAGGCCACCCCGTCACCGAGGTCCATCGTTTCGATGGCGCGCATGTCGTTTGCGTCGATAGCGAATACGAAGATGTCGAGATTCTCGCGCATGCGTGCCGGGTCCATGGTTTTGGGAAGAACCGCAAAGCCCTTCTGCACGCCCCAGCGGAGCAACAACTGAGCTTCCGTGACGCCGTATTTTGCCGCCATTGCCTTAAAAGGCGATGCCGCTTCGGCCCCCGCTGCTTTCATCTCCTCGGTCTTGGCGCTTTCTTGACCGTCTTTCGCCCGCCACGTCGAGAGCGGCACCAGGGAACTGTAGGCAATCGGTGCGATGCCATTGTCGGCAAGATAAGCGACCAGATCCGGCTTCTGCGACCAGGGGTGCAACTCGATCTGGTTGGCTGCCGGCAGCGGCAAACCGGCAGCCTTGATCTCGTCGATATGCGCCTCCGTGAAATTGCTGACGCCGATCGCTCTGATCTTGCCCTGTGACTTGAGGTCGACGAGGGCGCGCCATTCGTTCAGCCGCTCGGTGCCCCCGGATGGCGCATGGATGAGGTAGAGGTCGAGATAGTCCAGCTCCAATGCGGCAAGGCTTTTTGCAAATGCCGCCATGATGCCTTCGTAGGTCTTCGGCGCATCACCCCAGGCAGCATTGCCGGGCCAGACCTTGGTGGTCACGAAAATGTCCTTTCGGGCAAGACCCGCGGCGGTGAGGCCGGCTTTGATGCCTTGGCCGACGCCCGTCTCGTTCTGATAGCCCTCGGCCGTATCGATATGACGGTAGCCGGCAAGAATGGCAGCCTTGACCGTGGCTGGGGCGTCCTCGGCAGAGACGTGGAAGGTGCCGAAGCTGCGCCACCGCGCCCCCGGGAAAAGCCTTCGAGCTCATCAGCTTGAGAGGCGCTGGGGCGGGGAGTTCGCAGAACAGCGGCAGGCCTTTGCCCAGCGCCACGGGGATCACAAGCAGGGCGAATTGATCGACCAGTCCCTGGGCGACAAGACTGCGGGCAAAGCTGACGCCGCCGTGGGCGATGATCGGCTTGCCCTCCTGGGCCTTCAACTTGGTGATTTCCTCCGAAGCTCACCGCTCGCCACATAGGCCTCCGCCCAACTGCTTGCGCCGGGCTGCAATTCCGCAGACTGTCCGGTCCCCTTGGCGCTGATGTCATCGAGCGCCGCCGTGACATTCGTGAGGATCGCCGGCCCCTGTCGTGAGAAGACGGCCTTGGGGATCTGGTTCATCGGCGGCGCGAACGCCAGGGTGGAGGTCGGCCAGAAGGGGGCCATGGAAAGGAAGCTGCGGCTGCCCATAATGTGCAGGCCGGCATTCCCTATAAACTCGATGCTCCAGGCCTTCGCCTCCCGATCGAAGCCGAACATCCATGTGTTTCGGCCGTCCAGGTCACTGATGAAGCCGTCGACCGATATGGACATCTTCAGGATCAGGTCTCTCACGGCGCTCTCCTCCTTGGGTGCTGACCCAAGGACGCACCAGATCGACAAGATCCGACATCACACGATCGTTTTGTAGCCGTCGGCCCTTCTGTCGCCGCCGGCCCGGGCATTCCTCTGCCGCTGAGCCTACTCGACATCTTCTCCCAAAGAAGACGCAAGGAACGGCGCTACTCCTCCAGCGCCCCAATCATTTCCACCCGCGTCGCATGCCGACCGCCCTCGAACTGGGCGGTTAGGAACGCATCTACGATGTCGAGCGCCAGCCCTTCGCCCACCACGCGCACACCAATCGACAGCATGTTGGCATCATTGTGCTGTCGGATCATGCGGGCTGAAAACGTGTCGGCGCAGATGCCGCAACGGATACCCTTTACCTTATTCGCTGCCATCATGATGCCCTGGCCGGTGCCGCATAGGATGATGCCAAACCGGCAATCACCAGAGGCGACGAGCCGCGCCGCCGCTCGCCGTGTTTGGGATAGTGGGTGCTTTCCGGCGTCGTCGGTCCGATGTCGACCACCACCCAGCCATGTGCCGCGATATGGGCGGCAATGGCCTGTCGGAGCTGAATGGCCGTGTGGTCGCTAGAGAGGACAATACGATTGTTGGCTGTCATGGAGAAGTCGTCCCGTTTCCCCGAAGCAATTTAGCGGGCTGGGCGAGTTGGATCAACTCAGCCCTTCATTCCCACTCGATCGTGCCAGGCGGCTTCGATGTCACATCATAAACCACGCGGTTGATGCCGCGCACCTCGTTGATGATGCGGGTCGCGGCGCGGCCGAGGAATTCCATGTCGTAGTGGTAGAAGTCCGCCGTCATGCCGTCGACCGAGGTGACGGCGCGCAACGCGCAGACGAATTCGTAGGTACGTCCGTCGCCCATGACGCCGACGGTCTGGACCGGAAGCAGCACGGCGAAGGCCTGCCAGATGGCGTCGTAGAGGCCGGCCTTGCGGATTTCGTCGAGATAGATCGCATCGGCCTCGCGCAGGATCTCCAGCTTTTCGCGGCTGATGCCGCCTGGGCAGCGGATCGCAAGGCCGGGGCCGGGGAAGGGGTGGCGGCCGATGAAGCTGTCGGGCAGGCCGAGTTCGCGACCGAGCGCCCGCACCTCGTCCTTGAACAGTTCGCGCAGCGGCTCGACGAGCTGCATCTTCATGCGATCCGGCAGGCCGCCGACATTGTGGTGCGACTTGATCGTCACAGACGGGCCGCCGGTGAAGGAAACGCTTTCGATCACGTCGGGATAGAGCGTGCCCTGGCCGAGGAAATCGGCGCCGCCGAGTTTCTTTGCCTCTTCCTCGAAGGTCTCGATGAACAGCCGGCCGATGATCTTGCGCTTGGTTTCCGGGTCGCTGACGCCTTCGAGCTCGCCGATGAAACGGTCGGAAGCGTCGACATGCAGCAGATGCAAATTGTAGTGCTCGCGGAACATGGCGACGACGCCGGCCGCCTCGTCCTTGCGCATCAGGCCGTGGTCGACGAGGATGCAGGTCAGCTGGTCGCCGACCGCCTCGTGGATCAACAGCGCCGCGACTGAGCTGTCGACGCCGCCCGAAAGGGCGCAGATGACGCGCTTGCCGCCCACCTGCTTGCGGATCTCATCGACTGCCTTCTGGCGATAGGCCGACATCGACCAGTCGCCCTTGAGGCCGGCGATGTTGTGGATGAAATTACCAATCAGCTTGGCGCCGTCGGGCGTATGCACGACCTCGGGATGGAACTGCACGCCGTAATATTTGCGCTTCTCGTCAGCGATGAAGGCGTAGGGCGCGTTGGAGGAGGTGGCGACCACCTCGAAACCCTCAGGCAGCGCGGTGACGCGGTCGCCATGGCTCATCCACACCTGGTGGCGCGAACCGGAGGACCAGAGGCCCTCGAACAGCTGGCAGTCCTTGTTTACCTCCAGGAAGGCGCGGCCGAATTCGCGGTGATGGCCGCTCTCGACCTTGCCGCCGAGCTGCATGCACATCGTCTGCTGGCCATAGCAGATGCCAAAGACCGGCAGGCCGCTGTCGAAGATGATCTGAGGCGCTCGCGGCGATCCCTCGTCCACCGTCGAAGCCGGGCTGCCGGAGAGGATCACGGCCTTCGGCTGCAGGCGCTTGAAGCCCTCTTCGGCCGATTGAAAGGGAACGATCTCGCAATAGACGCCGGCCTCGCGCACGCGTCGTGCGATGAGCTGGGTCACCTGGCTGCCGAAATCGACGATGAGAACGGAGTCGGGATGTGCTGTCTGGGTCATGGCGAGGCTTTAATGAAAAGCGCTTCGCCTTGCAATCCGGGAAATCGGCGGCATTGGTTTTTATTGTTCCGATTGTCCCTCGCGCGTCTGAAAAGACGCGCGGCTTTTAGGGCTCAGAACCAGAAAACTCCGTCCTCCAGCGCCGTGAACAGGCTGTCGACGCCGTAGGAGAGCTTGCGGTCGACGATGTGCAGATATTCGGTCCAGCCCGAGATGTGCTGCAGTTCGACCGCGCCGTCGGAAATGCCGCGCAGGCCGATCAGCGGCAGCTTGTAGCCCTGGCAGGCGCGCAGCACCGCAAAGGTTTCCATGTCTACCATGTCGGCGTCGATATCGGTATAGGCCGCGCCTGAGATCACGTTGCCGCCGGTGGAAAGGCTTGCTTCCGGAATGCCCGGGATGCGCAGCGGCAGTTCGAGCACCGCCGGCAGGTCGAGAAAGGGTGTCCTGCCCTTTTCGAAGCCGAGCGGCGAGGCGTCCATGTCGCGATAAGAAACCGAGGTTACCTGATAAATTTCCGTCTGCTCCAGTTTCGCCGAGCCGGCCGAGCCGAGGGAAACGACGAGATCGGGCAGGTCGTCGGCCGCATCCAGCCGCGCCAGCGTTTTGGTCAGCGCGACCGCCGCCTCGACAGGGCCGACGCCGGTCATCAGAGGTTCGATGCGCGAACGCAGGAAGGGGCCGTATTCGGCCTCTGCCGCCATGACGAAAAGCATGGACTTTCCCGCGACCGACTTCAGCTCGAACTTCATCCCGTAATTCCTTCTCTACCGCGGATCACCATCATCGTTCCTGTCATCGAGGCGATGAGCTTCGCCGGCCCGTCGCTGATTGCGTAGCCTCGCCCGTCTGCGACGATGATGGTGGAGCCGGGTTTGGTGATTTCCCCGCGAAACAGGAAACGATCGCCACGCCCCGGCGACATGAGATTGACCTTGAACTCGATCGTCAGGATCGAAGCTTCGGGGTCGATGACGCTATAGGCGGCGAAACCGCAAGCCGAATCGAGCGCTGCGGAAATGATGCCTGCGTGCAGGATGCCGTGCTGCTGTGTCAGTTTGACGTCGAAGGGAAGCTCGATTTCGACGACGCCATGCTCGACGCGCGTCAGCTCTGCGCCGATCGTCTCCATCGCCGCCTGCCGCGCAAAATTGCGGCGGATTCGCGCGCGGAAATCGCCCCTGTCAGTCTCGCTCATGGCTGCCCCTCTTGCAGCGGCGAAAGTGGCATGGCGGGCCGGATTCGACAAGCTGCACATTGCTGAAATCGGTCTCAGCGGCGATGGAAAGCTGCGGCCGTGTCGCCGGGGCCACCGTTCGCCTTTCCGTCACCATGCAAGCTGGTGCGAAGACGATTGCAGCTTCGCGCCCAGCGCGTATTCTCCGCGTCGGATCTCGAAAGGATGGAGCGCCGGCGCATGACGACGATATCGCAATCGGTCCGGAATTTCGAGACTTGGCTGGCCGGCGAACTCGGGGCCGATCTCGTCGCGGACGATCTCCGGGAGAAGCACGAGAAGATGCGAAGCGGCGGCTTCGTCTTCCTGCGCGCCACCTATTGGCGCTGGTGCGAGACTATCCTCGATATCTGCCCGGAACTCGCCCGCGCGCCCGAGGTGCTGGCGATCGGCGATACCCATCTGGAAAATTTCGGCACCTGGCGTGATGGCGAGGGCCGGCTCGTCTGGGGCGTCAATGATTTCGACGATGCGGCGGTGATGCCTTATACGCTGGATCTCGTTCGCCTTGCGGCCAGCGCTGTGCTGGCGCGCGGCGACGATGGTCCCTCGGTTCGGATGATCGGCGAATTGATCCTGAGCGGCTATTGCAGGGGCCTTGAAAATCCGCTGCCCGTCATCCTCGAGCGCGATCACAAATGGCTGCGCAAGGCGCTGATGCTGCCGAATTCCGAACGTCGGGAATTCTGGGAGAAATATGAAATGCTGCTTCCCGGCAGCGAGCCTCCGCCCTCCGCCTATGTCAAGGCGCTCGCAGATGCACTGCCGCTCGGCTCAGGCAGCTTCGTGGCGAAGCCACGCAGCGGCGGCACCGGCAGCCTCGGCCGGCCGCGTTTCGTCGCCTATGCCGAATGGCAGGGCGGACCGGTGCTGCGAGAGGCCAAGGCGCTGCTGCCGTCCGCCTGGTCGCTTCGCCACAGACCACAGGACGTGGCGATCCATGCGGGCGAGATCGCCGACGGGCGGATGCGGTGCGTCGATCCGCATTACCGGGTTTCCGGCCGCATCCTCGTACGCCGGATCTCGCCGAACAGCTGCAAGATCGAAATCGACCGGCACCCCGAAATCCTGCTTTCGCCGACGATGCTCGAGCTGATGGGCTTCGAGATCGCCAATTGCCATTCCAACGATGCGGCAGCGGTCGCCGTGATCCTTCGGGATATCAAGACACGCGGAAACGAATGGCTGCATGAGGCGGCAAGGGCCGCGGCCTCGAGCATCAGCGCCGAGCAGAAGGCCTATGTGCGCGACGGTTGATGCATGTCGCCCTGATGTGTGAGCGGTCTTCGCGCGAGATCACGCTCTACGTCGCTGGTTCAGATCCGAACGATGTGCTGATCCCAGGCGACGTCGCTGCGGGTCGACAGGAAATCGCCATCATAGGAGGAGACGGCAAAGCCGCTCTTTGCCGGCGCGATGCCGGCCGCATCCGGAATGCTGGTTTCGGCGAGCACCTTGCCCGTCCTTGCGTCGAGGGTCACCGAGGCGCCGCCCTTCGGCGAGGTGATACCGACGAGGCCCTCACTGCGATTGACGGCAATCGCTCCGACGTAATTGGCGAGCCTGCGCGTCGTCTGCTCCGGCAGGTCGATGAAGGTAAGGTCCTCGCCCTTGGTGAAATGGCCGACGAGCGGCGGCAAATCCTTGCGGTGACCCTCGTACTGGCAGGCAAACCAGATGCGGCCCCTGTCATCGAGATCGATGTGGCGGGTGGAGAGTTCTGCCCATTCCGCCGGCAGCACATGTTTTTCGACCAGAGCACCGGTCGCGGCATCGATCAGCACCAGCGACGGCTGCATCTCCCCGAGATTGAGCTTGGTGCGGCCGAAATCCGGATGCGTCTCGATGCCGCCATTGGCGACGATCAGAAGACGTCCGTCGTCGGAGACCGTCATGTCGTGCGGGCCGATGCCGTAGGTCTCGAATTCGCCGATGCGGGTGAAGCGGTCGGTGGCGTCGTAGAGGCCGATCATGCCGCGATTGCCGTCGAAGTCGTTCTCGCTGGCGTAGAGCAAACGACCATCGGCGGAGAAGGCGCCGTGGCCGTAGAAATGCCGGTCTTCCCGCGAGCTGATGACAATCGGTTCGGCCTTATTTCGCGGATCGAAAATCATCGCATAGGTGCCCGGCCGGCGGGCGAAGGCGACGGTCCTGCCGGTGGCGGCACTGAAGGCCATGCCGTGAGCCCGGGCGGGAAGCTTGACCTGATCGATGACCTCGCCGCGCTCTGTCACAGTCGCGACGGCAAAGGAGCCGTCGGCCGCACGAATGCCCGAGGCATAGACCGCGTCCGCCCGCTCCAGGGCCATCAGCGATTTCGGTGCCAGGGTGGCGAGGAAGCCGAGCCCGGCCGCCTTGACGAAATCGCGTCGGTTCATCGCAGCACTTCGCATCATTGGTTCAGTCCCCGTCCGAAAAGGAAAAGCCGGCCGAAAGGCCGATGGCGGCGCCATATTCGTCGCTGATCCGGGTGATCAGATCGCGGCTCTCGGCCAGCAGCGTATCGAGCTTGGCCTTCTCCGCATCGCTTAAGGCGGCATCGATGTCGGGATTGAGTTTCGGCACGCTGTCGAGCAGCGATTTGAAATCCTCGTCGATTGAGGCGGCGATCGGCTGTTTGTCCGGCGGCAGAAGTTCGGCCATGCCGGCCTTCTGCCAGAGCGTGCGCAGTCCCTCCAGATTGGCGGCCATCGATTTCCAGGTGTTTTTCGAGCGCCAGTAGATCGCCATGCGCGGGCGCGGTGCGGTGTCCTTGCCCTTGTAGAACTGTTCGAGCCGCTGGTCGCGGACATTCTCCGCGCCGTGGACGAGAATGCCGAGCAGCGCGGTCACCGCTTCCTTGTTGTCCATGAAATCGTTGCTCTGCGGGCCTGGATGTTTCCAGCTCGCCTGCACGCCGTCGGGCTTTTCCCAGGCGGCGACGACTTCGCCGGCCTCACGCTGGATGTTTCCGGCAACCGCCTGGCCGTAAAGGCAGCGGAAGCCGCCCTTCTGCTTGACGAGATCGTCGGCGCCATTGCCGTAAAGCACGTATTCCAGCGCCGTCAGGCCCTGCAGCGCAACGCTCTTGCCGGCGATCGCATCGACCGCCGCATCCTTCGGATCGGCCTTGGCGATCAGCGCCTGCACCTGCTTCAGGCCGACGCCCTTGCGGTCGGGGTAAAACAGGATGTGCTCGAAGAGATTGTCCTGGATGACAGGCCCGGTCTGGACGATCTCGATGATCGACCAGTAGCGGATGGTGTCGTCAAATGTGGATTTGGCCTTGTCGAGCGTCTGCTGCGTGCCGTCGTCGCAGAGATCCTTCATCGCCGTCGTCAGCCGGGCGGCCGATTGCTGCATGTTGCGATAACCGGGGCGGATGACTTCGTCGACGGCGCGCTGCATGACCGCCGGAACGGCATCCTCGTTCAGCCCTGCCGGAGGGGTGGCGGCGGTCTGGGCGACCGCCGATGTGGCCAGGCCGATCAGAGTGAGGCAGAGCAGGGGGTGCCAAAGGCGCATCAAAGTGACTCCAGGAATGTAATCAGGGCCGCCCTGTCGTCTTTTGACCGGGAGGAGAAAGCGTTGCGGGCCTTTTCAGCTTCGCCGCCATGCCAGAGGATCGCCTCGGTGAGATCCCTCGCACGGCCGTCATGCAGGAAAAAGCTGTGTCCGCTGACCGTCCGGGTCAGTCCTATACCCCATAGCGGTGGTGTGCGCCATTCACGTCCGCTTGCAAGACCGACCTGCTGCCCGTCGGCAAGCCCGTCGCCCATATCGTGCAGGAGGAAGTCGGAATAGGGCCAGATCAGCTGGAAGGACTGCGCCTTGTCGGGCGAATCCCTGCGGGTGACGAATTTCGGCACATGGCAGGAAATGCAGCCGCTGTCGTAGAAGATCCGCTTGCCCTTCAGCGTCTCGGGAAAGCTCGCCTTGCGGCGGGCCGGAACGGCAAGGTTTTCGGAATAGAAGGTCACTAGGTCGAGAATGGGATCCGGTGCCTCTTGCGCCCCCAGCCGTTTCTGTACGCCGGTCGGCATATCAAGGCATTTCTCTTCCGCCTTGGTGCAATCGCCCTGCGCATTCGGCTGATCGGATGTCGAGATGCCGATATCGCTGGCAAAGGCATCGGCACTCTGGTCGCGCACCGTGGCGTTCTGCGCCTTCCAGCCGAACCGGCCGAGTGTAACCTCGCCGCTGCGGTGGTCGCGCACCATCGCCGCCTTGCCGGAGATGCCGTCGCCATCGGCATCGTCTGGGTCGGCATGGGCAAGGATATCGGCCTCGGGAATCGCCTCGATCAGCCCAAGGCCGATCATGGCCGAGGCGACACGCGGCGAAATTGTCGTCGCCTGATCGAGCGATCCATAGGCAAGGTTCGTCACCGCATAATGCGGCCGGCGCAGCGATACGGTCTCGCCATCGCCGAGCGTCACCTTCTCTTCATCATAGTTGATTGCCATCCGGCCTTCGGCAGCAAGGCCGGGAACGGCAAAGTCCTGCAGCTGATGGCCATAAACCGGATCGGGGAAGTTGACGACGTCAGCTCCCGCGATCGCCTTTTCCTCGTCCGGCGTTGCGGCTGCTCGCGAAAGCCGCAGCAGCATCGAGACAGCACTTGGGCCACCCTCCGGCGGTTTGCCGCGGCCGTCATTGACATGGCAACTGATGCAGGAGCGGGCGTTGAAAAGCGGCCCAAGGCCATCGGAGGCCTGCGTCGAGGAGGGAGCGGAAACCCAGAGCTTGCGGAAGAGCGAATTGCCGAGCCTGAAATTCTGCTCTTCCTCGAAGGGGATGTTGGCCGAAATATGCGAGAAGCTGTCTTCGGTGACCGGGTCGATCGAAGTCGTAGCACCCGCCTGCATCGCTTCGTATTGCTCGGCCTTCGAAAAATCCTTGGTCGGCCGCGTCACGTCGGCGACGCGCTTGAGATCGGCTTCGGAAAGGTCGATGCGTTTCGCCGGCAGATCGAAACCGGCGGCAAGTGCTGCGGAAAAACCGGCAAGCGTGGCGCAGAGCACTGCGCTGGCGATCAATCGGCGGGCCGGGGCATGCGACATTTCAGGGTTCGGGCCGCTCCGTTATCGAAGCGGCCCGCCTTTTTGCTTATTTGAAGACGGCGTTAGGATTATCCAAGCTGTCGGAACCTTCAAGCTGAACCGTGCCGAGATCGAGTGCGGCAATAACGCGCTGCACCGATTTCGTCTGGTCGATCAGCCCGGCGATGGCGGCCTGGACGACGGCATTGCCTTCCTTGTTGCCCTCACCGATCATCTGGTCGTATTTCTCGACCGTCTCGCCGCGCTTTGCCATGGCATTCATCGCATCGAGCGTCTTGTTGAGCTTGTCTTCCATCTCGGCGTCGAGCGCCTTGTCCTTGGCGGCCACTAGATCGTGCAGCGATGGACCGCTGAGCTTGGTGCCGTCGACCCGGGTATAGTTGCCGGTATAGGCGGCGGCGATGCCGATCGCGTCGTTCAGATGCGAGTTGTAGGTATTGTCCGAGAAGCAATCATGCTCTTCTTCCGGATCGTGCAGCAGCAGGCCGAGTTTCATGCGCTCGCCGGCCAGCTCGCCGTAGGAAAGCGAACCCATGCCCGTCAGGATCGCGACGAGACCGGCCTTCGGGTCGGCTTCGACATTCTTCGTCGCAGCGCCGTCCGCCTTCCAGTTGTCGGTCATTTCCTGCAGGTCGGACACCAGCAGGGTGGAGGCGGATTTCAGATATTCGGCGCGGCGGTCGCAATTGCCGTGCGTGCAGTTCTTCAGGTCGTAATCCGTTGCCGGGCGGTTGCCCGCGCCAGGTCCCGTGCCGTTCAGATCCTGGCCCCAGAGCAGGAATTCGATGGCGTGGTAGCCGGTCGCGACATTGGCATCGATGCCGCCGGCCCCGGCGAGCGTGCCGGAGAGGAATTCCGGCGTCAGCTTGGAAGCGTCGACATCCTTGCCGTCGATCTTGATCGTCTTGTTAGCAATGACATTTGCCACATAGAGCGAATTTTCGTCGCTCTCGCTGCCATAGGAGGGATCGACATAATCGATCAGGCCTTCATCGAGCGGCCATGAGTTGACCTCGCCTTCCCAGTCGTCGACAATCGGATTGCCGAAGCGATAGACTTCCGTCTGCTGATAGGGAACGCGCGCCTTGATCCAGGCGTCCCGGGCTCCCTTCAGCGTCGCGTCGGTCGGCGCCTTCAGGAAAGCGTCGATTGCGGTATCGAGCGCCTTTGCCGTCGTCAGCGAGTCTTCGTATTTCGCATGTCCGACGTCGGCATAGTGTTTGACCACAGCGGCAGCATCGGTCTCGGCATGGGCGGGCAGGGCGAGCAGGGCGGCGGGGGCAATCGCCAGCACGGCTGCGCGGAATGTGTTGAGCTTCATGATCCTCTCCTGTGACGGATATTCCGTCTAGCGCATCGGCCCGAAAATCGGCATCGATTTTCGGAAAGCACGATGCGCCGATTCAAACTGTTACAGCGTCCTTTGCGCGTCTGATAAGACGCGCGGCGCTATAATCGGGCTCCGTCTCTTCGCCCAAAAGCAAACTTGTGTCAAACACTCTAGTTTGGAATGATTGTAAGATTGGATAGCCGCCGCAGGCACGCTCTTCCAAGCGCATCTGCTTGAAAAAGCGGCAGCAACCGCCCTCAGCCCTTCCGCTGCATGCGGCAGAAGAAGAAGCCGTCCGTATCGGTGGAGGCGGGCGTCAGCGTCACCGTCAGGCCGTCGGAAGAGTGCGGACGTGAGACGTCTTTCCCGAAGAGCGCATCCCAGGCGGGCAGGGCGCTGACGATCTGGAAATCAGGATGGCCAGCCGTAAAGCGGCGCACCTGTTCCTCGTTTTCCTGGGGCAGCACCGAGCAGGTGACGTAGATCAGCTCGCCGCCTGGCTTGACGAAGCCACTTGCCTGCGTCAGCGCATCCTGCTGCTGGGCGGTGCGTTCGTCGAGGTTCTTTGCCGTCAGCCGCCATTTCGTATCGGGGCGGCGGCGCCATGTGCCGGTGCCGGTGCACGGCGCGTCGACCAGCACCTTGTCGCAGCGCCCGGCAAGGCTGGAAAGCGCCCTAGCGTCGTCATGCACCTGGACATTGCGCGTGCCCGCCCGCTTCAGCCGCTCGATGATCGGCGCCAGCCGTTTGCGGTCGGCGTCATAGGCGTGAACCTGCCCCTTGTTCTGCATGGCGGCCGCCATGGCGAGCGTCTTGCCGCCGCCGCCGGCGCAATAGTCGAGAACCTGGTCGCCCTCATGGGCAAGCACCAGGTCGGCGACGATCTGCGATCCTTCGTCCTGAACTTCGAACCAGCCCTTTTGGAACGAAAGCTCGGCTGTCACGTTGGGTAGACGCGAAGCGCCTTCGCCGGCGGCAATCCGGATGCCGTAGCGAGCGATCTTCGCCGCCTGCGCGCCGGCTCGTTCGAGCGCCTTGACGGCCTTGTCGCGGGAGGACTTCAGGATGTTGGCGCGCAGATCGAGCGTCGGGCGGGCGGCAAGCGCCTGTGCCTCGGCGAGCCAGCTGGCGCCGAAGGCTTGTTCGAAGGAGGATTGGACCCATTCGGGGATATCACCGCGGATATGCGGCGGCGCATCGTCGAGCGAGCGGCTGGCAAATGCCGCAGCGGCATCGGCGTTCAGCGGCGCCGGCGCAAATTTGTCGTCCGCCAGTTCGGCGGCAAGGCTGTCGGGTGTGAAACCCCATTGGCGGAACATGACGGCATGGGCAATGGCTGCAGCGCTGTCGTCATCCATCAGCCAGGCATGGGAAAGCCGCATGCGCAGGGCGTCATAGACGATGTTGCCGATTGCGGCACGATCGCCGGAGCCGGCGAAACGATGCGCGAGGCCCCAGTCCTTCAGCGCGTCGGCGACGGGCCGCTTGCGGGCATCGATATCCGCGAGCACAGAAATCGCCCCTTCGAGGCGGCCGCCCAGACGCATTCAAAGTCTCCTAATTGCCATGGCCTGCGACCGATCCGCACGGGCGCGACAGGCGCGGGGCGGAATGTTCACAAGTCTCAACCGCGTGGTAACCGCGATTGACGGCAAGAGCAAGCGCCGCTGACGGCGCAGCTGGTTGTCCGGCAGTACGCCTTAGCTGATTACCTGGTAGCAGACCTTCGCCGTGCCGGAGCTCACCATGCCGATATTCTGGGCGGCGGCGCGCGACAGGTCGAGCACCCGGCCGCGGATGAACGGACCGCGATCGTTAATGCGAACGACGACGGTGCGGCCATTGTTGCGGTTGGTGACCTTCACCTTGGTGCCGAACGCAAGCGAACGATGTGCGGCAGTCAAGACGGCAGGGTTCATACGTTCCCCGGAAGCAGTTTTGGAGTGAAGTGCGTACCATGAAGCACCGCCGCAACCATCTCCAGCAAAACTCTCCGCCGGAAGCACGGAAGAGCAGGCTGCAATAGTTACGGCAGCGATAATAGAACGACGTATTTTCTTCAAAACAGAGTATCCCTCAACTATTGAACGCAACGCCTCAACAGGCGGCGGGGCTTAAATCTGTGAAAAAGTGGCGAAAAAGTGCCGCGGTTGATCACGGAATATTACAATCTGTAACATTCGTGAGCGCGACGGGGGAATTTCGGAAACGGGCGGCGATCACTGCGACAGAAAAAACACAATGAAATCAGTTAAAATCCGAACGAATTTTTCAGAAGAATGGTTAACATCCCGGCGTTCACAAAAATCGCAAAAATTTTTTTCCGACTTTGCCATATTTGCTGCCACATTTGCGCAAATTTAAAGGCCGTTAACTATAATAAAGGGCGAAATTCGTCCCGCCAAATGCGGAAAGTAGGAATTTCCTACTCATTTTGGGCGATGACGTCGGTCACATCGAGCAGCCGGTTCTAACCCCGCCAACGTCCGTCCTGCCACAATTGCGCAAGCGACATCGGATAGTTCGGGAAGGAGAATTCGAAGCCGGCGGCCTTCAGTTTCGCATTCGAAACCCGTTTGTTCTCGCCGTAGAAGGAGCGCGCCATCGGTGACAGTTCGGCGGTTTCGAAGGCCTGCTCCGGTGGCGGTGCGACGCCCATCAGCCGCGCCGCCTCGACGATCACATCCTGCGGCGGGCCGGGCCGGTCATCGGTGACATTATAGATGCCGCCGAGGCCACCATCCGACAGGAAGCGGGCCGCCGCACCGATATCCTCGACGCGGATACGGTTGAACACCTGGTCCTTCTTGATCAGCCGTCGGGCCGTGCCCTTGTCCAGATTGCAGAAGGCATTGCGTCCCGGCCCATAGATGCCGGCAAGCCGGAGCACCGCCGCCGGCACGCCGCGCTCCCGGCCCATCGCCAGCCAGCCCTCTTCCGCCTCGAGCCGCTCCTTCGACCGCCCGGAAACCGGAACACACGGAGTGTCCTCGTTGATCCAGGCGCCCTTGTGATCGCCATAGACGCCGACCGTGGAGAGATAGCCGATCCATTCGAGCCTGGGCGGCAGGCTTGCGCCGCCTTCGCCGAGCAGCCGCAGCAGCGGGTCACCCTTCCCTGGCGCGATCGACTGCACGAGATGGGTGACGCTCTCCAGGGCTCGGCGCAACTGGTCGTCCAGGGTCTCGCCATCGAAAAGGAAGGCTTCGACGCCGTTTTGCCGGAGCGCCTCCACCTTGTCGGCCGAGCGCGTGGTGCCGGAAATGCGCACGCCGTTGCGGGCGAAGGCCTTGGCGATCGCCGTGCCGGAATAACCGCAGCCAAAGATCATCACATGCATCAGCTCACTCCCGCCAGCCGCCATTCGTTTAGCACGTCGTCGTCACTCTCGTCTGCCCTTCGTGCGGCAAAACCCGTAAATTCGCCAGCCTCCATCAGCCGCGACAGCGCCCAGACCGCCATCCCGCGCACCACCGGCGAGGCATCGTCGGCGAGTAAACGACATTGCCCGACCAGCGCCGTCTCGCCGGAATTGCCGGCGGCGATCAGCACATTGCGGATAAAGCGGTCGCGGCCGATCCGCTTCACCGGCGAGCCGCTGAAGAAGATGCGGAAGCCGGCATCGTCGAGCGTCAGCAGAAAGGCGATCGTCGGCTCGCGCAGATCTTCCCGTGCCTTCAGCTTCATCTCGGAAGCGGAGCTTGCGAACTTGTTCCAGGGGCAGGCGGCCAGACAGTCGTCGCAGCCATAGATGCGATTGCCGATCAGCGGCCGCAGATCGGGGTCGATCGGCCCCTTGTGCTCGATGGTGAGATAGGAGATGCAGCGCCGCGCATCGATCTGGTAAGGCGCCGGGAAGGCGGCCGTCGGGCAGACGTCGAGACAAGCGCGGCAGGAGCCGCAATGATCGGTCTCCGCAGCATCGACGGCAAGATCCGCCGTGGTGAACATCGTGCCGAGGAACAGCCACGAACCGTGTATGCGGCTGACGAGGTTGGTGTGTTTGCCCTGCCAGCCGAGGCCGGCTGCCGCCGCCAGCGGCTTTTCCATCACAGGCGCGGTATCGACGAACACCTTCACATCGGCGCCGGCGCGTGCCGCAAAGCGCGTGGCGATCTCCTTCAGCCGGCCCTTGATGATGTCGTGATAATCGCGGTTGCGCGCATAGACGGAGATCGCCGCTCTGTCCGGCTTGTCGAGAATGCCGCGCGGATCTTCCTCCGGGGTGTAATTGAGGCCGAAGACGACGACGGAGCGCACCTCGCTCCAGAGTGTCAGCGGATCGCCGCGCCGTTCGCGCGTCTCCGCCATCCACGCCATCGTCCCGTGCCACCCGGCATCGATGAACTCGCCAAGGCGCTCCTTCGCTTGCGGGATCGCGTCGGGCCGCGTGATGCGACAGAGATCGAAGCCCTTGGCGGCGGATTCCGCCCGCACCAACGCGGTCAAATTGTCGCGGCGGCGGCGCTCTTTGTCATCTCTATCAGCTTCGGGCATGAAGAGCCCTCGTCAGAAATCCAGGTCGGCATAGTGCGAAACCGGCGTCAGCCCGCGCACCCGTTCGGTCAGCATCGGCCGGAAGGAGGGACGCGACTTCAGCCGCTGGTACCAGTCCTTGACGAGGGGCGCATCCGCCCAGTCGATCTCGCCGAGATAGTCGAGGATCGAAATCGAGGCCGCGGCGGCAAGGTCGGCATAACTCATCCGCTCGCCAGCCAGCCACTGGCGCGAGCCGGCAAGCCAGGTGAGATAGCGCATATGCTGGCGAATATTCGCGCGGGCCGTGCGCAAAACCTTCGAATCTGGCGCTCCGCCGCCCTGA
The DNA here is from genome assembly GCF_019685115.1 of Rhizobium sp. NZLR11. Taxonomy (NCBI): domain Bacteria; kingdom Pseudomonadati; phylum Pseudomonadota; class Alphaproteobacteria; order Hyphomicrobiales; family Rhizobiaceae; genus Rhizobium; species Rhizobium sp. NZLR11. The sequence goes on from NZ_JABDWD010000008.1 coordinate 101,306, forward strand.
TCGGCGGTCATCTGCAACTTGTAGACACGCTCGCGAGCGAGCGGCTTGGTCACGTCGTTTTCCATCTTCTGCATGAACCATTCGCTCAGCCGGCGGATTTCCGCCCGCTGGAACGGGTCCTCGGCGAGCAGCCGCCGATCGCGTTTCAACACGCCGTGCGTCTCGTCCAGGTACTCGGAAATGACGGTCGCGCCGCAGAGCGCCCGCATGCTGTCGTCGACATAGACCGGCAGCGTGCCGGCCGGGTTGAGCGCCAGGAAATCCCGGCGCTTCTCCCATGTCTGCTCCTCGATCAGATCGGCCTGATAGCCGTATTCGGCCAGGATCAGCCGGACGAAGCGGGATGCGGATGACATGGGATGATGATAAAGCGTGGGCATCGATACTCGGGCTTTATGATTGCTGTTACAGGACTGTGTGGCAGCTCGGTTATAGCGCCCTAGTCATGACTCATTGGTTGAAGCTATAGGAGTTTGGCCCGGCCAATACAAGCGAATCGGCTTTCACGCCAACTGACGAAAGACAAAACACGCTTCTTGCGTATGAGGATAGCGGCCGCGCCTGATCGGCTGAAGCTAGGCTCAAGCGCGGCTCAAGTCTGACCGACCTTTAAACCGGAGACAATTTATGGACTATATCAATGCTGCCATTCTCGGTGTCATCGAGGGGATCACCGAGTTTCTGCCGATCTCGAGCACCGGCCATCTCATCATTGCGGAGCAATGGCTCGGCCACCGGTCGGACATGTTCAACATCGTCATTCAGGCGGGTGCTATCCTCGCCGTCACCATCATTTATTGGCGTCGCCTGCTGGATCTGCTGCTGGGCTGGCGGGTGCCGGAGAACCGCGATTACGCCGCCAAGCTGATCGCCGCCTTCCTCATCACCGCAATTCTCGGACTTATCGTCAAGAAGCTCGGCTTTGAACTGCCGGAGACCGCAACGCCGATCGCCTGGGCGCTTATCATCGGCGGTATCTGGATGATCTTCGCCGAATGGGCCGCGGCGCGCAAAGCCCCCCATAAGGAGATCACCTGGCTTGTCGCCATCCTGGTCGGCATCGCCCAGATCGTTGCGGGCGTCTTCCCGGGAACCTCGCGCTCCGGCGCCACGATTTTCGTCGCCATGCTGGCCGGCACCGGCAACCGCGCCGCTGCGACCGAATTCGCCTTTCTCGTCGGTATCCCCACCATGTATGCCGCGAGCGGCTATGAATTGCTGAAGACTTTCAAGGATGGCGGCGCGGCAAACGAGGACTGGACGGCGCTCGGCATCGCCTTCGTTGTTTCCACGGTCGTCGCATTCGTCGCCGTCAAATGGCTGCTGGCCTATATCAGAAGCAACCGCTTCACGCTGTTTGCCGTCTACCGCATCATTCTCGGTGTCTTGCTGCTTGGCATGGCGGCAACCGGCCTGATCGCCTGAGACATTCCTAAAAACGCATTGCATTCGCGCGATCTCCAGGCGCGAATGCAAATGCCCCGGCGCGCTTGGCCATCAAGCCCCCGATTTCCGGAAGCAGCCGATTTTTCAGATAGCAATGTTGAAAGAGTAGACGCCCGCTGCTTTTAAAGCCGGCAAGACCGAGCGTTTATTGGGAACGTCCTGCTTCAGACGCTCCGGCCGCTGCTTGTCTTTGTGAGGCCGGCATCGAGGCGCGGCCTTTTCGTCAATGGCTGATCGAAGCCGTCGAGCAAGGATCGACGCCGTAGGCCGGCGAGCAATCACCCTTTATCGCCGCGACAGAACCTGGAGCCACAAAGGAGCCTGCCAGGATGATTAGCGCCGCACACGCAAAAAGGAGCGCGATTGACTTGCCCATCGAGAATTGCCTTTCACAGTGATTGCCGCACGCGATCCCAGGCGTTGAGTCCGTCGGAAGACGCGCGGGTTTGGTAGTCAGTGGAATGGCAAATAGCAATAAACGTTCCTGCTAAATTTGGCGTTAATTCCACAAAATTTCCGATGCGTCTTTTATGCAACTGCACTTGGTATGGCCGGCACAACACCATTTCAAACTTGTGCCAGCTTTGCTTGAGCCGGCAAAGCAAAACGCCGTCCGCGTCATGCGCGAACGGCGTCGTTCCGAAGATTCAAAAAATTGGTCAGGCGGCCTTGCCGGTGCCCGTGTACTGGCCATGCGGCCGATAATGCACGAGATAGGAGTCGAGCACCGACGCTGCCATGGTCGGCGTGATGCCGAGGCCCTGCAGGGTGCGGCCTTCCGCCTCGGCTGCTGCGGAGACGATGTTGTCGTATCTCAGCATGCGAACCTGATCCGGGGTGATCGGCGGCGTCACGAAGGGGATCAGCGAAGCGATGCTGCCGATCAGCGAAGCGACGCTGAAGGGCAGGGAGACCAGCGGGTTCTTGCGGCACGTCACCTTCAGCATTGTCTCGAGACATTCGCGGAAGCTCAAGACCTCAGGCCCGCCAAGCTCATAGATCTTGCCGCCTGCGACCTTGCCATCGACGGCGCGGGCAACGGCCTCGGCGATATCCTCGACATAGACCGGCTGGAATTTCGTCTTGCCGCCGCCGACCAAGGGCAGGACGGGCGACATGCGGGCCATATCGGCAAACTTGTTGAAGAAGCTGTCCTCCGGTCCGAAGACGATCGACGGACGCAAGATCACCGCATCGGGCTTGATGGAGAGGATTGCGGTTTCGGCACGGCCCTTGGTGCGGCCATAACCTGAATCCGAATTCACATTGGCGCCGATCGCCGAAATATGGGTCAGCGTGGCGCCTGCGCCGCGCGCCGCTTCGGCAACCGCGCGGGCGCCGAATTCCTGCACGGCGTCGAAGGTGTTGCGGCCGGTCTCGTGCAGAATGCCGACGCAATTGACGACGTGGCTCGCACCGTCGACGGCGCGGTCGATCGAGCTGCGATAGCGCAGGTTCGCCTGCACGAAGGAGATCTGCCCGACATTGCCGAGCGGCTGCAGGAAATTGGCGAGATCGGGACGGCGCACGGCGACGCGGATATTATAACCGCGCTTGGCGAGTGCCCGGACCACGTGCCTGCCCACAAAGCCGGACCCTCCGAATACGGTGACGAGCGGCGGCAGGTTGGCAAGGGTCATGGCAGGCTCCTCGAAAGGCTTGGCGGGATGCTGTATCGGCTCCGTCTTAGCCCAATCCCGGCGCGACGGGAAGGCCTATCGCGCCCTCAGTTTTTGCGGATTCGAGCCGGGTCAGACGCCCTCGACGACGACCATTTCCGCATCCGCCACTTCCTGACGGATTTTCGCGGCGATCTGGTATTCCGGCGAATTATAGCAGTCGACCGCATGCTGCAGCGAGGGGAATTCGATCACCACGTTGCGCACCCGCGCCTTGCCCTCGAGTTCGGTGAAGGCGCCGCCGCGCGCCAGGAAATTCGCGCCGTATTTTTCGAAGGCCGGCTTGGCCGCCGCCACGTAATCCATGTAGCGCTCGGCATCGCGAACATCGACGCGGGCGATCCAGTATCCCTTGGCCATGATCTTCTCCCTTTTGTGTTGGGTTCTGTCAGCGGTTTGCCGGCCAGAGCGCGCCGACCATTTCGTTGAGGACGGCGCGGGCCGCATGCCGGGGATCGGGCGCCTTGACGATCGGCCGGGCAACGACGAGATGCGTCGCCCCTGCCTTCAGCGCGTCGAACGGCGTCATCACCCGCTTCTGGTCGCCATGGTCGCTGCCGGTCGGGCGAATGCCGGGGGTGACGATTGCCATGTCGGGCCCGACGATCTCGCGCACCTCGGCCGCCTCAGCTGCCGAGCAGACGATGCCGCCCATGCCGGCAACTCGCGCCTGTCCGGCGCGGCGCAGCACCAGGCTGTGCGGATCTTGGCTATAGCCGGCATCGGCAAGGTCTTCGGCATCCATCGAGGTCAGCACGGTGACGCCGAGCAGGCAGAGGCTGGAACCGGCTGCTGCCTCGACTGCCGCCTTCATCGCCTTCGGATAGGCGTGCAGCGTCAGCATCGACATGCCCATCTTGGCGATGTTCTCGACGCCTGACGCAACCGTGTTGTCGATGTCGAGCAGCTTCATGTCGAGAAAGACCTTCTTGCCGCTTGCGGCAAGGTCGCGGGCAAATTCGAGGCCGCCGGCAAAGACCAGCTGATAGCCGATCTTATAGAAGACAATGTCGTCGCCGAGCGTTGAAACCAGTCTTTCCGCCTCGTCGATCGTTGGAACATCCAGGCCGACGATCAACCGCTCGCGTGCGTCCATCTGAAGTCACCCCTGCCAGTCTTCGATGGGTGTCCAGTCGCATGATAGGAGCCGATCCGCAAGGCCGAAAGCATAGAGATTGCCACCGCCGCCCGGCTGGTCGCGGTCGCGGCCGATCGGCTTGCCCGCCAGATGGCATTTGAGCAGCGTGCCGACGCCGCCATGGCCGACGAAGGCGATCGGCGCTGTCGCATCATGTGTGGCAAGAACGCTCTTCACCGCCTCGACGATCCGGCGCTGGGCATCGACGGCGCGTTCCCAGCCTTTGAAGCTCTCTTCCGGATGGGCGAAGAACCAGTTGGCCGCCTCTTCGAATTGCGGCGGCGGTAGGAAGCCGGTGGCCGAACGGTCGTTCTCGTGCATGCCGTGGACGATCTCGATCGTCACGCCGGCGGCTTCCGCCAGAATTTCGGCTGTCTCGATCGCCTTCGTCTCGTCGCTGGAGACGATGCGCCGCAACTGCCGCGCCCAGATGCTTTCCGCTGCCTTGCGGGCGCGCACCGCGCCGACATCGGAAAGCCCCCATTTCGGCACCGGCACGTTGGCGTCGATCCGGACCTGCGGATGGGTGATGTAGAGCCCGAACATCTCAGCCGCGCCGATAGATCCAGAGCTGCGCCGGCGGAATGTTGCGCATGACGAAGTCGAAATGCTGAATATGGTAGCGGTCGGGATTGGCGGCGATCGGCGAGATCGCACCATAGGAAATCTGCACCACCGGCCGGCCGGCCGGCAGCCGGTCGAGCAGGCTTTCGAGCAGCGACACCCGCATCGCCATCGGGAAGTTCAGAAGCGGAATGCACGAGATGACGCAATCGAACGTGCGGTCGCCGAATTCACCCAGCGTCGCCTGAAGATCGAAGGCATCGCCGTTGATGAAGTGCACGCCGGGATAGGCGCGCTGCAGATGCTGGTGGAAATCCGTCGAATATTCGATCGCGACCAGATTGTCCGGCTTCACACCGCGGCCGAGGATGGCTTTGGTGATGGCGCCGGTGCCCGGCCCGAGTTCGAGCACCGGCATGCCGGAATGCATGTCGATGACGCTTGCCATGCGCTTGGCGGTAATCGAGGAGGTCGGCACGATCGAGCCCACCGTCTTCGGCCCCTGCATCATGCCCCGGAAGAAACGGATCTCCTCATCGAATCTCTTCCCGAGGTGTTCCTTCACCTTGACTCGTAAGCGCATTCTCCACCCATCCGCACGTTGATCGAATGCCTTAATATGCCGGTTGTCGTTCCCGGGACAAGGATTTTCGCAACGAGGACATCGGCATCAACAGCTCATGCGGCTTTCGGCGCCGAACGCGGCATGAGATCGGCAAGCCTTTCGCTCAGATGATCGGCGTCGATGGGCGCGCGCAGCTTCTTGTCGGTATTGTCGAAATAGAGATAGACGTCGCGGCCCGTGTTGCGCGGCGTAAGCGGCGCCAGCACCCGCGTCGCATTTTCCGGTTCTCCGCCGGTTGCCCAGGAGCGGATCCGGTCTGCCCAGAGGTCGAGGGCCTCGTCCGCGTAGCCGCTGACATAGAGCTGTTCGGAGCCATGCAGGCGGCAATAGATGAAATCGGCGGTGATATCCATCAGCAGCGGCCATTCCACCGTGTCGGCGCAGACGAGCGCAACATTGTGGCGTCTGAGCATCTCGATGAAGGCGGCAGAGCGGAAGCTGTCGTGGCGGATTTCGAGCGCGTGGCGGATCGGCTGATCGCCGTCGCTTCGAAGCCAGGCCCGTCCCTTGACATGCCCGTCATGCCGCTTGGCAAGTGCTGTCGCTGCATCGCGGTCCTGCGGCAACAGCGCCAGGAAATTTTCGAAAAGATCGGCATCGAAGGCCATGTTCGGTGGAAATTGCCAGAGGATCGGCCCAAGCTTCGGGCCGAGCCGCAGCAGGCCGGAGGCAAGGAAATTGGCGAGCGCCGTCTCGATCGCGCGCAGCCGCAGCATATGGGTAATGAAGCGCGGCCCCTTGACCGCGAAGACGAAATCATCGGGCGCTTCGTCGCGCCAGCGGCCGAAGCTTTCGGAACGCTGCAGACTGTAGAAAGTGCCGTTGATCTCGATCGACGGGAAGTGTCGGGCAGCGTAGGAGAGCTCCTGCTTCTGCGGCAGGTCCTCCGGGTAGAATTGGCCACGCCAGGGCGCATAGGTCCAGCCGGATACGCCGATGCGCACCATTCCCGTGTTTGTCATCATCGGATCCTCCGCTTCGACAGGAGGAAAAACGGAGACGGGAGGCCTTCGTTCCCGTCAGACGCGCATCGGCATCAGCACGTAGAGCGCATCGTCGCCTGCCGTGTCGCGGATCAGCGTCGGCGAGCCGGCATCGGCCAGCAGGAAGATCGCCTCTTCGCCGGAAAGCTGCGCGGTAATGTCGAGCAGGTATTTGGCATTGAAGCCGATTTCCATCGCATCCGTGTCGTAGCCGACGGCGACTTCCTCGGTCGCACTGCCGGAATCCGGATTGTTGACGGTCAGCGTCAACTGCCCCTCGGAAAGCGCCAGCTTCACGGCGCGGCCGCGTTCGGACGAGATGGTCGAGACGCGGTCGACGGCCTGGGCGAAGGTCGTGCAGTCGACGCGCATTTCCTTGTCGTTGCCCGTCGGGATGACCCGCTGGTAGTCCGGGAAGGTGCCGTCGATCAGTTTTGAGGTCATGACGATCGAGCCGATTGTCAGGCGGATCTTGGCGTCGGAGACCTCGACGGTCACCATCACTTCAGGATTGTCGACCAGCTTCTGCAGTTCGCCGACCGTCTTGCGCGGAATGATGATGCCGGGCATGCCTTCGGAGCCGGAGGGCGCATCGACATCGGCGCGCGCCAGCCGGTGGCCGTCGGTGGCGACCGCCCTGAGCTTCAGGTCGCCCTTGCTCTCGATCGTATGGAAGAAAATGCCGTTGAGATAATAGCGGGTCTCCTCAGTCGAGATCGCGAACTGGGTGCGGTCGATCAGCATTTTCAGATCGGCCGCCTTCAGCTTGAAGGAATGCGTGAAGGTGCCGGCGGTCAGATCCGGGAAGTCCGATTGCGGCAGGCACTGCAGCGAGAATTTCGAGCGGCCGGACTGCACGGTCATCGAGCCGCCGTCGGCGCTGGTCGCCAGCAGCACTTCCGATCCGTCGGAAAGTTTGCGCACGATATCGTAGAGAAGATGGGCGGGAACGGTGGTGGCGCCGGCCTGCTCGACGCTTGCCGGCGTCGCCTCGGTAATCTCGAGGTCGAGGTCGGTCGCCTTCATGTCAAGGTTCTGGCCATCGGCCTTCAGCAATACGTTGGACAGGATCGGGATCGTGTTGCGACGTTCGACCACGCGGTGCACGTGGTTCAGCGATTTCAACAGGTTTGACCGCTCAATAGTAATACGCATGGGATGCTACCGCTTTCGACCGTGACTGTCCGGGCGCATCGAGCACCCGAAGAATGCTTTCCCGGCCTGGGCCGGGTGAGTGGACGGGCAAAATGGCAGACTTCAGCATCGGTTTGCAAGAGGCATGGAGGGCCAGGCGCCTGCATTTGCGGTTTTCCAGCGCAATGCGCACAGAAATCCGAACCCTTGCCGAAGCTGCGCCGCTCGCCCATAAAGGCGCGATGACGGCGGGACGAAAGCAAATGGCATGAATGAGGAAACGACAGAGCAGGCCGCCAACCGGCGAAGCTTCCGCCTGCACAATATGGCGGTGCCGGCGCGGCCGCTGGAACCGGCGCTCTATCTGGTCGCCACGCCGATCGGCAATCTCGGCGACATCACGCTGCGGGCGCTGGAAACGCTGGCCGGCGCCGATGTGCTTGCCTGCGAGGATACGCGCGTCACCCGCGTTCTGCTTGACCGCTATGGCATCCAGAACCGTCCCTTCGCCTATCACGAATACAATGCCGATGAGGCCGGCCCGCGGCTCATCCAGGCGCTGGAGGCCGGCCGCTCGGTGGCGCTGGTGTCGGATGCCGGCACGCCGCTGGTCTCCGACCCGGGCTATCGGCTGGCGCAGCAGGCGATCACGGCAGGTCACCGCGTCATCCCCATTCCCGGCGCCTCGGCACCGCTTGCAGCCCTTGTCGGCTCCGGCCTGCCGAACGATGCCTTTTTGTTTGCCGGTTTCCTGCCGGTCAAGGACAAGGCCCGCCGCGATCGTCTTGGCGAATTAGCCGCAGCCCCGGCAACGCTGATCTTCTTTGAATCGCCGCACCGTATCGGCGCCACGCTTCTGGCCGCCGCCGATGTGCTGGGCAGCACCCGGCCTGCCTCCGTCTGCCGTGAACTGACCAAGACCTATGAGGAATTCCGCCGCGGCACGCTTGGTGAGCTTGCCGCGCATTATCAGCAGGTGGAAAACGTCAAGGGCGAGATCGTCCTCGTCGTCGGCCCGCCCGAGCCTGTGGAAACGCCGGAGGCCGATGTCGAAGCCGTGCTGGCCGATCTCGTCAAGACCATGCCGACGGCCAAGGCGGCGACCGAGGCGGCCCGTCTCACTGGCCTGCCGCGCAAGGTGCTCTACCAGCGCCTGCTGGAGCTGAAGGGCGCCGATGGGCGATAACGACCTCACCGCCATAAGAAGAAAAGCGCTGCGCCGGGGGCTGATGTCGGAATATGTCGCCGCTCTCTTTCTGATGCTGAAGGGTTACCGCATCCTGGCGCTGCGCCACCGCACCCGGTTCGGCGAGATCGACATTATCGCCCGCAAAGGCGATCTCGCTGTCTTCGTCGAGGTCAAGGCCCGCCATGGCGAAGCCGCAGCCGTCGACGCCGTCTCTGTCTCTGCCCAAAAACGGATACGAGCGGCAAGCGATCTCTGGCTCGCCCGCCAGGCGGATCAGGCCCGTCTTTCCCAGCGCTATGATATCGTCGCGGTCACGCCCGGCCGGCTGCCGCGGCACTTTCAAGACGCTTTCTAATGCATGTCGCCCGGAAGTGTGCAGCGGTTCCGGGACAACGACATGCATAAAAACAAAGGGCTTTAGCCCGCCTTTCAAGATCGCCGTCCCAATCGTTAAACTTTTAGTCCCCGCGTGAACCAGGTTCTTACGACTCTCTGCTACCCCCTCGGTAGGGATAACAATTGGGGTTGTTCATGGCCTGGAAGCTGATGCTTGCAAGTGCGGTCGCCATGGCGGCGCGCTCGGTGCCTTATGCCGTGGCGAAGCCGGCGGGGAAATCTTTCGTCGCGCATGCAAGCGACCTGCTGCCGCTGAAGCCTTCGCCGATCAATCCGGACTGGATCGTCAGCGGCAATCCGCAGGCCCGCACCGCCGAACATTCGCGCGGCCATGACGAGGCCTCGCTGACGGCGATCTGGGACTGCACCGCCGGCGAATTCCGCTGGTATTTCGGTTGGGACGAGACCGTGATGATCCTCGAAGGCGAGGTCCATATCACCGCCGAGGACGGCACCGAACGAACGCTTTGCGCCGGCGACGTCGCGTTTTTTGCCGGCGGCACCTGGGCGAGCTGGCGGATCGACGACTATGTCCGCAAGGTCGCCTTCCTGCGCAAGCCGTTTCCGAAACCCTTGGCGATCGCCTATCGCCTCCGCAACATGCTGCGCAATAGCGGCAACCAGGGCATCGCTGCCTGAGCAGGGCCGCCGGGTGTGCGTTAATCCGGCTGGGGCGGGGCGGTGGTTTCCCCGTTTAGAACCTCGCATGCAAACAGGATCGGATTGTCGAGTTCGGGCGCGGTCTGCTTGTTCAAAAGAACGGCCACCGCAGCCGCGGCCACGTCTTGAATCGGCTGCTTCACCGTCGTCAGCCGCGGCGTCGTCATGCTGGCGAGCGGGATACCGTCGAAGCCCATGATGGAAAGGGCGGCAGGGACCGGGATTCCCAGGTCATGCGCGGCCCGCATGCAGCCGATTGCCTGCTGGTCCGAACTTGCAAAGATCGCCGTCGGCCGCTCGTTGCGGGCCCGGGCCAGAAGGTAATTCCCCGCCGAACGACCGCTCTCATAGTCGAAAGCCGCCTCGGCAATCAGGGGCGGCCCTGCCGTTTTTGCGCCGCCGTCCATCTGCTCCAATGCGTCGAGATAACCCATGAGGCGGTCATTGGCGGGGACGGAATGCCCAGGCCCTGAGATGAAGCCGATGCGGCGATGCCCAAGCTTGACAAGATGCTCGACGCCAAGGCGAACGCCATTGCGGTGATCGGCGGCAATGCCGGAATATCCTGGCATCAGACGGTCGACGACGACGATCGGCAATCCCTTCGGCAGCTTGATCGTATGGAAATCATTGCTCGGAACGAGGATGATGCCGTCGACCTTACGGCTCGTCAGCTGCTGGATGCGGTCGGCTTCCTTGGCGGCATGATCAAGGGAGGTCATGACGATGATATTGTAGCCGTGATTGGCCGCCGCTTGTTCCGCCGATTGCACGAGTTCCGAGAAGAACGGATTGGTCAGATCCGGAATGACGATGCCGATGAGGCGGCTAATCTTGCTGCGCATGCTTCGCGCCGACGGGTCCGGCATATAGCCGAGGTCTTTGATGATCCCGGTGACGCGTGCCCGCAACTCCTTGGTCACCGAGGGATGGTCGTTCAAAACCCTCGAAACGGTGCCGGTGGAAACTCCCGCAAGCGTGGCAACCTCTCTAATCCCGACCTTTGACATGACAGAAACAGTTGCCCTTCATCTTCGCCTTCGCAAGACGCCCGAGGGCGCATGACCGCAGCTTCCAGCTAATGGTCTTTGCCGCCCCAGTCAAAGGGCTGCACGTCACTCATAATGGCCGTCTCTCATAGCATGAAGGCAGTGCATCACTCAATGGAACCGGTTCATCATACACGTCACTAAAGGGAAGAAAATTGCCGCTTCTTTGAGCTGCTTGCCTCATCAAAGTCATCTTGACAATTCCTAAGGGCGTGTTACCCAGTGCGTGTTGGAAACGGTTCATTTGCCGCGGGCAACTCAGATGGAGCTGAGCCCAGAGCCGTTCGGGAGGAAAAAATGTCCAATTCTAAGCGTCAATCCGTCTTGATCAATGCGCCGCGCCGTGCGGCCTTGAGGCTCGGCCTCGCCGGCACATTGGTGCTGGCGCTGTCCTGCAGCGTGTCGCCTGCCTTTGCGGCCGAGAAGCCGAAGGTCGGCCTGATCATGAAGTCCCTGTCGAATGAGTTCTTCAAGCAGATGAAGGCCGGCGCCGACAAATATGCGGCGGAAAACAAGGACAAGTTCGACTTCAAGGCCGTCGGCATGAAGGACGAGCGTGATTTCGCCTCGCAGGTCGATGCCGTCGAGAACTTCGTCACCCAGAAATACGATATCATCGTTGTGGCGCCGGCCGATTCAAAGGCAATGGCCACGCCGCTGGCAAAGGCGGTTAAGGCCGGCGTCAAGGTCATCAACATCGACGTGCCGCTTGATGCCGGTGCCAAGAAGGCAGCCGGTATCGATCTGGCGTTCTTCGGGCCAGACAACAAGGAAGGCGCAAAGCTTGCGGGCGATGCGCTTGCCAAGGACCTCGGACCCGGCGCCAAGGTGGTCATCCTCGAGGGCAACCCCGAGGCCGACAATGGCAAGGAGCGCAAGGAAGGCTTCATGGGTTCCATCAAAACCGGCAAGCTTGAGCTTCTTGACAGCAAGACCGCCCATTGGGAGACAGAGGAAGCCAACACCGTCATGACCAATTTCCTGACGAAATATAAGGATATCAAGGGCGTCATGGCCGCCAACGACTCCATGGCCCTCGGCGTCGTCAAGGCTCTCGATGCGGCCGGCCAAGCCGGCAAGATCAAGGTTGTCGGCTTCGACAACATTCCGCCCGTTCAGCCGCTGATCAAGGATGGCAAGATGCTCGCCACCGTCGAACAGTACGGCGCGCAGATGGCGGTCATGGGCATCGACTATGGCATGCGGGAACTTGCCGGCGAAAAATTCACCGGCTGGGTCAAGACCGACGTCAAGCTCGTCACAGCAGCCGATCTGAAATAATCGGGATTACCGACGACAAGGCAAAGAGGCGCCGACTTGCTGTCGGCGCCAACGACTACCAACCGATCGACGCGTTGATCGCTCCGGAAGAGGCTTGTTTCGAGCCTCTCCGATGCGCCTTTCGTGGAGGATCGCCTAGAGCGTTTCAGCTTTTGATGGAAGCGCAGAACCGCTCTAGCTTTTTGTTTTTACGCAATTCCCGGCAAAAGCACTTCGCGCTTTGCCTGGGAAAACCGCTTCACACTTTTCCTGGAATTGCTCCAATCGTGCATGAGGTCGACGTGTCAGACGCAGCAGATGACGATATCCTGAGACTGGAAAGGATCGGCAAGCGCTTCCCCGGCGTCGTGGCCCTCAAGGATGTCTCGATGCGGATCAGCCGCGGCAAGGGGCACGTTCTCCTGGGCGAGAACGGTGCCGGAAAGTCGACGCTGATCAATCTGCTCGGCGGCGTCTTCAGGCCGGATGACGGCCATATTCTATTTGACGGCAAACCTTACCATCCCTCCTCGCCGCTGGAGGCGTTCAAGGCCGGCATCCGCGTCATTCACCAAGAACTGCACCCGCTGTCCAACCTGACGGTTGCCGAAAATCTCTTGTTTGAGCATCTGCCGCGCCGATATGGCCTGGTGAACTATAAGGCGATGAACGCCAGGGCGGCCGAACTCCTCGAAGAGGTCGGTCTCGACGTTGCCCCGACGACGCTGGCAGGCAGCCTCAGCGTCGCGCAGCTGCAACTGGTCGAGATCGCCAAGGCGCTTTGTTACGAAAGCAAGCTTCTCGTTCTCGACGAACCGACGGCAACTCTGACCTCCAAGGAGGTCGATCGCCTCTTCGAAATTCTGAAGCGCCTGAAGCGGCGTGGCGTCACCACGCTCTATATCTCACACCGGCTGGAGGAGATCTTCGACGTCGGTGACGACGTGACGGTGCTGCGCGACGGCCAGCATGTGATTACCCGTCCGCTGGCGGGATTGGCTATCCCTGACATCGTCGAGCTGATGGTCGGGCGCAAGCTTTCCGATCACGGCATTTTTAAAGGCGACAGCATCGTATCTGGCGAAGCGCTCGGCGTTTCCGGCCTGAAGGTGAACCGCAACAGCCCGGAACTGTCCTTTTCCGTCGCCAAGGGCGAAATCGTCGGCATTGCCGGCCTTGTCGGCAGCGGCCGCACCGAGGCGGTTCGGGCTCTCTTCGGCGCCGACGTCAAGGCATCCGGCGAAATCCGTCTGAATGGCGAGCTGGTCGAAATCAATTCGCCGAAGGATGCCGTTGCGGCCGGGCTGTGCCTGGCAACCGAAGACCGCAAGATGCAGGGCCTGATGCTCGACATGAGCTGCGCCCAAAACTCCACGATAACCGATCTCGCCAAGATCTCCCGCAACGGCCTGATCAGCGGCAAAGCGGAGGATGATCACGCCCAGCGCCTGGTGCGCGAGCTGCGGATCAAGACGCCCTCCATCCATCAGGCCGTCAGGACCTTTTCCGGCGGCAATCAGCAAAAGGTGGTCATCGCCAAATGGCTGTTCCGCGGCCCCAAGGTGCTGATCTTCGATGAGCCGACCCGCGGCATCGACGTCGGTGCGAAGGCCGAGATTTATGAGCTGTTGTGGAAATTTGCCGCCGAAGGAAAAGGTGTGCTGGTGGTATCTTCGGATCTGCCGGAGCTGATCGGCATTTGCCATCGCATCATCGTTTTCTCCGACGGCAAAATATCCGGCGAAATCGCTCGCGAACAATTTGACGAGAGCAGGATCCTGTCGCTCGCCTACAAGGAGTACAGTCGTGTCCGCCAACATTGAAAAACAGACCGAGGCAAAAGAGGCGCGCTTCTGGGACAAGCTTATCCGGATCTCGATGAAGGAGGCGGGCGTCGCCATCGCCCTCATTCTGATCCTGGCGTTTTTCTCGGCGACCGCGCCCTATTTCGCGACGCCGGAGAATTTCCTGAAGATCTTCGTGCAGATTGCCATCAACACCGTGCTTGCTGCGGGCATGACCTTCGTCATCCTGGTCGGCGGCATCGATCTTTCGGTCGGCTCGCTGCTTGCCCTTTGCACGGTGATCGGCGCAACGATCATGATCAATCCGATGTTTTCGCCATGGCAGGCGATTATTCTCGCTTGTCTTGCCGCGATGGGCACCGGCGCTGTGCTTGGCGCCGTCAACGGCTGGATCTGCGAGAAGTGGAAGCTTCCCTCCTTCATCGTCACGCTCGGCATGCTCAACGTCGCCAGCGGCCTGGCGCGCGTCGTCAGCGACAATTCGACTATCACCGGCCTGCCGCAGCCTTTCGTCGATTTCGGCAACCTGATCTTCTGGGGCATACTCCCATCGATCTTTTTGATTGCGGTCGTCGTCGTCCTCATCGGCTGGTTCGTGCTGCGTTATACCGTCTTCGGCCGCTTCGTCTTCGCCATCGGCACCAATGAAGAGGCCGTTCGGCTCTCGGGACATCAGCCGAAAAAATACAAGATCGCGGTCTTCACCATTTCCGGGCTGACCGCCGGCATCGCCGCCATGGTCTATCTGCTCCGCCTCAATGTCGGCAGCCCGGTTGCCGGCATCGGTTATGAGCTGAATGCCATCGCTGCCGTCATCATCGGCGGCACCAGCCTCTCGGGCGGCAAAGGCTCGATCATCGGCACGCTGGTCGGCGCCTGCATTCTGCAGGTCCTGTCGACCGGATTGCAGCTTCTCGGCGCCGACGACAATATCAAGCCGATCGTCATCGGCGCCGTCATCGTGCTTGCCGTCATTCTCGACAGCTATCGCGGCCGGCTGATGCGGATCCTCGAAACGCGAAGCCCTTGATTGGCCGTTGCGTTTGATATCTCTCCGACCTACATCTGTCCGGCATTCAGCGAGGGACGGAAATGGCCAAGATCACCAATGTAGCGGTCCAGATGGACCATGTCGCCGGCATCAATATTGCAGGTGACTCCACCTTCGCCATGAGCCTGGAAGCGCAAGTGCGCGGCTACAGGCTATTCCATTATACGCCCGAGCGCCTGAGTTTTCGCGACGGCAAGCTCTATGCCAGCGTCGAGCCGATGCTGCTGCGCGATGTCAAGGGCGATCACTTTGAACTCGGCGCGCCGGAGCGCGTCGATCTTTCGACCATGGATGTCGTGCTGCTGCGCCAGGACCCGCCCTTCGACATGGCCTATATCACTTCGACGCATCTGCTCGAGCGCATCCACCCGAAGACGCTGGTCGTCAACGATCCGGCCTGGGTGCGCAATTCGCCGGAGAAGATCTTCGTTACCGAATTCGCCGACCTGATGCCGAAGACGCTGATCACCAAGGATGCCGCCGAAATCCGCCGCTTCCGCGACGAGATGGGCGACATCATCTTGAAGCCGCTCTACGGCAATGGCGGCGCCGGTGTCTTCCATTCGACCCGCGACGACCGCAACCTATCGTCGCTGCTTGAGATGTTCGGCCAGCTTTTCCGCGAGCCCTTCATCGCCCAGCAATATCTGCCCGACGTGCGCAAGGGCGACAAACGCATCATCCTGGTCGACGGCGAATTTGCCGGCGCCATCAACCGCGTGCCGGCCGAACATGACAGCCGCTCCAACATGCATGTCGGCGGCCGCGCCGAGGCGACTGAGCTGACGCCGCGCGAACAGGAAATCTGCGACCGCATTGGCCCAGCGCTCAGAGAACGCGGCTTCCTGCTCGTTGGCATCGATGTGATCGGCGATTACATGACCGAGATCAACGTCACCTCGCCCACAGGCATCCGCGAGGTCAAGAAATTCGGCGGCGCCGATATCGCCAGTCTGCTCTGGGATGCGATCGAGCGCAAGCGCGGCTAAGCTTGGCGCGCGAGCCACCCGCGCCTGCTATGACCGGGCACAACTCCGGTCACAGTCTACATCTGACTATGTTCCCATCGTGTTCTTGTTTTATTCCTGTTTCCATGCCAGATTGCAACTGCTGGCCCGGAAGGGTTGCGGGCGGTATAAGAGTTTGCGGGCAGGGGGATGGGTTTATGGTCGCGCGTGTCAGTACGGTGGCATTTCAGGGCATCGAAGGTGTGCCGGTCGAGGTCCAGGTCATGGTCGCTCCCGGCAAAGTCGGCATGCAGATCGTCGGCCTGCCTGATAAGGCGGTGGCCGAAAGCCGCGAACGTGTGCAGGCCGCCCTTCACGCCTCCGGCCTGGCGCTGCCGGCCAAGCGGGTGACCGTCAACCTGGCGCCGGCCGATCTGCCGAAAGAAGGCTCACATTTCGACCTGCCGATCGCGCTGGCGCTGATGGCGGCGCTCGGCGCCATCCCTGCCGATGCGCTGGCGGAGTATGTCGTCGTTGGTGAACTCAACCTCGACGGCACGATTGCCGCCATATCGGGCGCGCTGCCGGCGGCGATCGGCGCCAATGGGCTCGGCAAGGGGCTGATCTGCCCGGCCGAAAGCGGCGCCGAAGCCGCCTGGGCCGGCGCCGAGGTCAATATTCTCGCACCCCGCAGCCTGATTGCCCTTGCCAATCATTTCCGCGGCACGCAGGTGCTCACCCGACCGGAGGCATCGATCCGTGCCAATGCCGCCAACCTGCCGGACCTTGCCGAGATCAAGGGCCAGGAAAGCGCCAAGCGGGCGCTCGAGGTAGCAGCCGCCGGCGGCCATAATCTCTTGATGGTCGGCCCTCCCGGTTCCGGCAAGTCGATGCTGGCGTCAAGACTGCCGTCGATCCTGCCGCCGCTCTCGCCCGCCGAGCTGCTCGAGGTTTCGATGGTCCATTCGATCGCCGGCCAGCTCTCCGGCGGCAAGCTTTCCGACCGCCGGCCTTTTCGCACGCCGCACCATTCCGCCACCATGGCCGCCCTCGTCGGCGGCGGCATCCGCGCCCGGCCGGGCGAGGCCTCGCTTGCCCATCACGGTGTGCTCTTCCTCGACGAGTTTCCCGAATTTACCCCGCAGGCGTTAGATGCGCTGCGCCAGCCGCTCGAAGGCGGCGAATGCGTCATCGCCCGCGCCAATCACCGCGTCTCCTATCCGGCGAAATTCCAGCTGATCGCAGCGATGAACCCCTGCCGATGCGGCATGGCCGGCGAGCCCGGCCATACTTGCGCCCGTGGCCCGCGCTGCATGAGCGATTATCAGGCCCGCATCTCCGGCCCGCTGATGGACCGCATCGATATCCGCATCGACGTGCCGGCCGTCTCCGCCGCTGATCTGATCCGGCCGATGGCCGCTGAGGCCAGCGCCGACGTCGCCCGCCGCGTCGCCCGCGCCCGCGAACTCCAGCAGCAGCGTTTCGAGGCCGCCGGCGCCAAGGGCATCGGCACCAATGCCCGCTGCTCCACCGCGATGATCGAGAAACTCGCCGAACCCGACGCCGGCGGCCTGCAGCTCTTACGCGACGCCGCCGAAAAAATGAAATTCTCCGCCCGCGGCTACCACCGCGTCCTCAAGGTCGCCCGCACCCTCGCCGACCTTGACGGTAAACCGACGGTCGGCCGAATGCATCTGGCTGAGGCGATCTCTTACAGGATTGCGGGTGAGAGGCTGACGGCTGCGGCGTAGAAAACGCAGAGATATCTCTTTCTGCTCCGAAGACGCTTGTAGGCTCAATGTTATAAAACGGCGATACTGACAACCCAAAGTATTTGTGGGACCGCGCTAAATTCCAAACGGGTTTCTATGGCGCCTACACGTGATACGAGCGATACTTCCCACTGTAACGGGATTCGCTCAGTGGCAGATGGCATTAGCGGCTGGTTTCTCAGCCTTGTTCAACAAGCTAAGGTTTTCAATTCGGTAACCGGGTCGTTCCTCACAGGAGTTGGCGCGATTGGCATGATAGCGACCAATCTAGCAAGGGAACCTCCGGCTCCGATTTGGCATTGGGACAGTGTTTACGGACCTTGTTTCGCCGCTGGCGCGGTCATGATAGCCGTATGGGAGGCGAGCAAACTTCAAATTCGGCTGAAACGGGAATCAGAGAACGCAGCAAAACGAAACGCAGAGGAATTATCGCGAGTGGAAGCCGCCCGGAAGTACACGGCGACCGCCATAGCGAATGCAGCGCATTTGGAAAAATCAGAGGCCGAAGCGTTGCTGTGGTTGCTCCAGCAGGAGACACGGCGCTTCCGTGCATCATCACGCAATTTTATACTAACCAGCCTGCTATTAAAGCAGATCGTTCGCGACACCAAATTCGAAGAGGACCTGTATTCTAACGATATTTTTCTGGTCGAGCCGGGTTTGTGGGAGCAGCGGGACGCAATTGCGGATCGGCTTAATAAGAATGGGATAAAAGCTCCATCAGATAACATCCTGTCGCACAGGCCTAGTTGGATGGCTTAAATAGCTATGCTTGCCGATATTCAGACTGATGCTATTTCCGAAATAGTGCCGTTTATTACATCTCTTAGATGTTGCTCCTGACAAACTCGAGGATTCGGTGGGTACGAACCTGCCGGCTGCCCGCCCCATGCCGAGGCCCTGATACCGGAAGATTCCGCTCACCTTCACACTGAAGTTAGTAACGGCTTTCATTTGAACAGAAACGTACCGATCGGCCACCAGTCGCGATGACATCCTTTTTCTGCGTCAGGCCATCGTCACGCTCGATTGTAAAAATCTGCCAATACGGACAGCGGTTGCTTGGTGCCGCCGAAGACGTGAAATTCTCCGCCTGCGGTTGTCGCCGCCTGTGGAAGGCCGCCCATACGCTCGCCCATCTCGACATGCAGCCCCGTTCATCTCGCCGAAGCGATCTCCTACGACATTGCTGACGAACGCCTTGACGGTCGCGGCGTAACGAGACGGGGCGCCAAAGCGCCCCGATACTCTGCAAAGACGGATGACAGGAAAAGCCGCCGGCCGAGCCCAGTCTCAGTTCCCAAGCCCCTCAAACAACGCCGTCGAAAGATAACGCTCCGCGAAGGACGGAATAATGATGACGATGTTCTTGCCGGCATTCTCCGGACGGCTGCCGACCTTGATCGCGGCGGCTAGCGCCGCACCCGAGGAGATGCCGACCGGCACGCCTTCGAGCCTTGCGACTAGGCGCGCCTGTTCGAAGGCCTCGTCATTGGTGACGGTGACGACCTCGTCATAGATGCCGGTATCGAGGATTTTTGGGGCGAAGCCGGCGCCGATGCCCTGGATCTTGTGCGGGCCGGGATTGCCGCCCGAGAGAATGGGGGAATCGGCGGGCTCGACGGCGATGATCTGGATCTCGGGCTTGCGGCTCTTCAGCACCTGGCCGACGCCGGTGATCGTGCCGCCGGTGCCGATACCGGAGATGAGGATGTCGACCGTGCCGTCGGTGTCGTTCCAGATTTCCTCGGCCGTGGTCTTCCGGTGAATCTCGGGATTATCCGGATTTTCGAACTGCTGCGGAATGATGGCGTCGGGAAGCGACCCTGCCAGTTCCTCCGCCTTGGCGATGGCGCCCTTCATGCCCTTCGGTCCCTCGGTCAGCACCAGCTCGGCGCCGAGCAGCGCCAGCATCTTGCGGCGCTCGACCGACATGGTTTCCGGCATGGTGAGGATCAGCCGATAACCCTTGGCGGCGGCGGCAAAGGCGAGCGCGATGCCGGTGTTGCCGGAGGTCGGTTCGATCAGCACTGTCTTCCCAGGGGTGATCTTGCCCTGCGCTTCCAAGCCTTCGATCATCGCCACGCCGATGCGGTCCTTGACGGAGGCGATCGGGTTGAAGAATTCGAGCTTGCCGATCAGGTTCGCCACCACGCCCTTTTCCCGCGCCAGCTTGTCGAGGCGCACGAGCGGCGTGTTGCCGATGGTCTCGGTGATCGAGGAATAGATGCGGCCGCGGCCGGGCTTGTGCGACATGGGTGCCTCCCTTTGAAATCCTGCTCCTGAAATCGAGGAGGAGAATAGGGTCAAAGGCCTGAAGAGGCCAGACCGCGTTCACCCCGGGGGAGCGGGGAGCGGAGAAAAAAACCTTTGAAAACCGGTTCTTGCCGAATGTTTATTTCAGGCGGCCCGGGTGGCGATGAAGGCTGCCGTGCCGGCCAGGATGCCGGCGGCAACCCGGTTCAGCGCCTGCAGCGCGCGCGGTCGCTTCAGCATCGTGCGGGCCCGCGAGGCCAGCAGCATATAGGGCACGAGCACGGTGATCAGCACCACGAAGGTCACCGCAAGCAGCATCGCATAGTCGCGCAAGCCGATATTGCCGATATCGATCAGCGTCGGCACCAGGGCGACATAGAACAGCATCGTCTTCGGATTGCCGAGCGTCACCAGCAGGCCGGAGAGGAAGGATAGGCCGATATTGCTGGATTTCTTCGCCGCGATGTCCTGCGGCAGCAGCCCGGTCGTCCAGAGTTTCCAGGCGATATAGCCGAGATAGAGGGCGCCGGCGATTTTGATAATGATGAACACTTCGGTGAAGGTCTGCGCGACGAAGGCCAGGCCGAGAATGACCGCTGTCAGATAGCTCATGTCGCCAAGCACCAGGCCGAGGCCCATGAAGAAGGTCTCGCGGAAATTCGAGCCGAGCGCGCGGGCGACGATCGCGGTAATCCCGGGTCCGGGGATGGCGGCTGCGATGAACAGCGCTCCGGCATAGGTGATCAGGGCGGTGAGGCTCATCTTTGATATCCACTGGATTGCGCGATCTCTCTATAGGCGCGCTTCACGCCGTCATCAATGCTTCGGCGCTGATCGGTCCATGACCATAAGGAATAGGTCTGCTGAACGATAAGCCACTTGGAAAGCGATCCGGCCTTGCTAGTTCTCTCTCTGCACGCGCGCCATCGGCACCCTTTGCGCTCCCCGAAAAGACCGATGGCGCCGTCGAGATTTTCATCACCAAGGAGAAAATGAATGTCCCCTACCTCAGCCGAGTCCCGCAGACTTTCGCCGCTCAAGACCCCTTCCACCCTGCCGACCAATGCCGTCACCGATATTTCGGCGGCGCTGACCGCACTGCTCGCCGATGTCTTCACCCTTTATATGAAAACCAAGAACTTCCACTGGCACATGTCCGGCCCGCATTTCCGCGACTATCACCTGCTGCTCGACGAACAGGCAGAGCAGATATTCGCCATGACCGACGACATTGCCGAGCGCGCCCGCAAGATCGGCGGCGTGACGCTGCGCTCCATCGGCCAGATCGCCCGCCAGCAGCGCATAACCGACAATGACGCTGATTTCGTCACGGCCGAGGACATGCTGTCGGAACTGCGCGAGGACAATGGCCAGCTCGTTTCGCTGCTGCGCCAGGTGCATGGTCTCTGCGACGAGCATAATGATGTCGCGACCGCCAGCCTGATCGAGAACTGGATCGACGAGGGTGAGCGCCGCACCTGGTTCCTGTTCGAAACGACGCGCCGCCAGAAGTAAGACCGGCAAACCGGCGTGCCGGCCATCGATGCCGGCACGCCAATGCATGTCATCCGGACGTGTGCAGCAGTTCCATGCGACGCGCTTCAGCTCTCAACTCTCCAGCGCCCGCGGCCGCAGCCATCTTGGGCTCCAGCCGAGGTTCATGCCGGCGGCGGCAAGCAGGATGATCGCCGCGCCCGCGATCTGCATCGGCTGCAGCGCGTGGCCGAAGGCCAGCCGGTCGACGAGGATCGCCGCGATCGGATAGAGGAAGGACAGGGCGCCGGTGAGATGCGTCGGCAGCCGCTGGATCGCGCCATAGAGCAGCACATACATCAGCCCGGTATGAACGACGCCGACGGTGATAAGGATCGCCCACGTCCCCACATCCGCGGGTGGATGCGAAAAGTCGGTCATCGGCGCCAGCATCAGCATGCCGGTCGCGACCTGGATTAGCGCGATAAGATGCGGCGGCGTGCCCTTCAGCCATTTCGCGGCAAGCGCTGCGAGCGCGTAGAAGAAAGCCGCGCCCAGCGCCATCAGGATACCGAGGCCGTAGCCGTCGAGCGCATCGCCGCTTCCACCTGGTTTCCCCTGCACGATCGCTATCATGCCGGCGAAGGCGAGCACCAGCCAGAACAGCTTGGTCGCGGTGATCTTTTCGCCGAGAAACAGCGCGCCGAGCACCAGCAGCATGAAGGGCTGGGTGTTGTAGACGGTCGTGGCGACCGAGATCGTCGCATGCGAGTAGGAGGCAAACAGCAGCAGCCAGTTCAAGACGATGGCGACGCCGCCGAAGACGGCGATGCCGAAGGTGTGCAGCGTGAGGATGCCGGGCCGCAGCAGCCCGAGGGCGCCGCAGATGACGAGCAGGGTGAGCGCGCCGAACAGGCAGCGCCAGAAGACCACGCCGCTGACCGGCTGGCCCGACATCACGACGAACCAGCCGATCGTCCCCGAGATCAGCATCGCTGCCGTCATTTCCGCCGTGCCTCTTCTGATGTCGCTGCTCATGATTGCCTCCATTGTTGGCATCAGAATATTGAAGTGGCCGGCAATATTATATAATGATAAGAAGGAAGATGACCGCTATTGCCTAATCATGATAGGAAAAGATGACACCATGGCTAATGATGCGCAATCGCTCGACGATACCGATCAGGCCATGCTCGAAGCCTTGGCCGGCAATGCACGTATTTCGCTGAAGGAACTGGCGCAACAGGTGGGGCTCTCTTCGCCGAGTGCTGCCGAGCGTCTGCGGCGGCTGGAGGAGCGCGGCGTCATCAAGGCCTTCACCATCGATCTCGACCCCGCCGCCGTCGGTTATCCCCTGCAGGCGATCGTCCGCGTGCGCCCGCTGCCGGGACAGCTGCACATCGTCGAGCGCATCATCCAGGAAATTCCCGAAATCGTCGAATGCGACAAGGTGACCGGGGAGGATTGTTTTATCGCTCGCCTGGTCATCCGCTCGATGGCGGAGCTCGACGGCCTGCTGGACAGGGTCGCCGAACGGGCGGAAACCAACACCGCGATGATCAAGGCCTCGCCCGTCAAGCGCCGCCTGCCGCCGCTGTCACGGAAAAAGTAAAGTCGGCGAACGAGTGCTTAAAGCGCGTCGCGATCTTTCAGATTCGCTCCTTGCGCTTTAACTCTTTGTTTTACGCATGTCGTTGCGGCAAAAGCGCTTCGCGCTTTGCCTGGGAAAACCGCTGCACACTTTTGCGCGACATGCTTTAGAAATCCGCCATCGGCGACAGCATTGCCGGAAAGTGCGGGGCCTCATCGCCGAGCCCGCGCAGCATCAGCACTGTGCCGCTTTCCACCGGCTGCGGCGTGCCCGCCCAGCCGAGCTTATCGGGACGGAAAAACACCTCGACGGCGGCCGAGGCAATGTCGAGCCCGCCGAGGATCGCGGCAAGCGCCGGGATCTCCGTCGCCACGACATCGAGAAGGCTGAAGCGGCCCGCCTCATCCATCTTCCAGGCGATCGCAGCCTGCTGGTCTTCCAGCAAGCTGACGTGAACATCGGCATTGAGCTGCGTATTGATGAGAAACATCGCGGCATTGATTGTCACCGAGAGCGAGGTCGAAACCGGGCTTCGCGCTTTCAGCAGCGATTGCAGCAGGGCAAGATCGTCGGCATTGCTCGGCGCAAGCAGCCGGGCGGGGCCGGCGAAAATCGAGGGGTCTGGTGCAACTCCCTCATATCGATACTGCGGTATCGCGCGAAAACCGTAGGCTTGGTAGAGCGACGGTTTGTCGGTGTAGAGGATGACGGCTTCAAAACCCTGCCGCTCGCACCAGTCGAGCGCTTTCACCGTCACGTCGCGGTAGAGCCCGCGGCCGCGCCATGGCGGCCGCACCGCACCCGATTGCAGCCCGGCGGCATGGACGATCCTGCCGTTGAGGACGAAGGGCAGCGCAAAGGCCGAGATATTGGCGGCAAGGACGCCCTCGGCATCGAACCAGCCGAACGGCATGCTGGTGGGATCGGGTCCGCCGAGCCGCTGCATTGGGCCGAGATCGATGCCGAAAATATCCTTGAGCAGGCAGACCAAGGCTGCCCAGCCGGCCGGGTCGCCGAAATAATCCTGCCGGAAGGTGAGGCCCGCGCTGTCGGGGGGCTTATTCATCACACGCCGGTAGAGCCGAAGCCGCCGGCGCCGCGCATTGTCTCGCTTGCCGCGGCACTCTCGGCGACCCGCGCCTGGGTCACCGGCGCGATCACCATCTGGGCGATGCGCATGCCGCGCTCGATAATGAACGGTTCGTCGCCGAGATTGGCGAGCAGCACTTTCACCTCGCCGCGATAGTCACTGTCGACGGTGCCCGGCGAATTCAGGCAGGTGATGCCGTGTTTGAAGGCAAGGCCGGAGCGCGGCCGCACCTGGCCCTCGAACCCCTCGGGGATCTCGAAGATGAAACCGGTTGGCACCAGCGCCCGTTTGCCGGGCAGCAGCGTCAGTGGTGCTGCCGCGTCGACGGCGGCGCGCAGGTCCATGCCGGCCGCCCCCTTGCTTTCATAGGCGGGCAGGTCGAGGCCTTCGCCGTTGGCCAGGCGGATGAGGTTCAGCGTCGGTCTCACATCGTGATGAATGGTCATGGCCCATTACTTTGCGCCCGGAGCGCCGAGGTCAATTGCAAAGCCGGGCTTTAATCGTTAGATACGCGGCAATTCCACAGGATTCACAGTATGGCCGAAAGTCTCGCCGAGGCGGTTTCCCGCCGCCGCACATTCGCTATTATCGCCCACCCGGACGCGGGCAAGACGACGCTCACCGAAAAGCTGCTGCTGTTCGGCGGCGCCATTCAGCTTGCCGGGGAAGTCAAGGCGAAGAAGGATCGCATACAGACGCGCTCCGACTGGATGAAGATCGAGCGCGAACGCGGCATCTCCGTCGTCACCTCGGTGATGACCTTTGAATATAACGACAATGTCTTCAACATCCTCGACACACCGGGCCACGAGGATTTCGCCGACGACACCTATCGCACGCTGACCGCCGTCGATGCCGCCGTGATGGTCATCGATGCCGCCAAGGGCATCGAGCCGCGCACGCTGAAGCTCTTCGAAGTCTGCCGCATGCGCGATATCCCGATCATCACCTTCATCAACAAGATGGACCGCGAAAGCCGCGATCCCTTCGAGATCCTCGACGAGGTGGAAGAGAAGCTGGCGCTGGATACGGCGCCGATCACCTGGCCGATCGGCCGCTCGAAGACCTTCTGCGGCTCCTACAATATTGCTGCCAACACGGTGCGCGGCTCGGATACCGAAATCGAGGGAACGCCGGTCAACGGCCCGCAGAGCGTTGCCGGCCGGCTGCCGGAAAACGAGCGCCAGGTCTTCGTCGAGGAGACGGAACTGGCGATCGAGGCCTGCCGCCCATTCGACCGCCAATCCTTCCTGGAAGGCCATATGACGCCGGTTTTCTTCGGCTCGGCGCTGCGCAATTACGGCGTTCGCGACCTGATCGACGCGCTCGGCGATTTTGCGCCGCCGCCACGCGACCAGGTCGCCGATACCAGGACGGTGCACGCGACCGACGACAAGATGACGGCCTTCGTCTTCAAGATCCAGGCCAACATGGATCCCAACCACCGCGACCGCATCGCCTTTGCCCGCATCTGCTCCGGCAAGCTCGAGCGCGGCATGAAGGCAAGGCTTGCCCGCACCGGCAAGCAGCTCGGCCTGACGGCGCCACAATTCTTCTTTGCCTCGCAGCGCCAGCTCGCCGACACCGCCTATGCCGGCGATGTCGTCGGCATTCCCAACCACGGGACGCTCCGCATCGGCGATACGCTGACCGAAGGCGAATCGCTGGTCTTCCAGGGCGTGCCGAACTTCTCGCCTGAAATCCTGCGCCGCGTGCGCCTGGAAGACGCGATGAAGGCGAAGAAGCTCAAGGAAGCCCTGCAGCAGATGGCCGAAGAAGGCGTCGTCCAGCTGTTTTCGCCGGAAGACGGTTCACCGGCGATCGTCGGCGTCGTCGGCGCCCTGCAGCTCGACGTCTTGAAGGAGCGGCTGATGGCCGAATACGGCCTGCCGGTCTCCTTCGAAACGTCGCGTTTCTCGGTCTGCCGCTGGATCTCGGCCGATCAGCCGGCCGATCTCGAAAAATTCCTCACCGTCAAACGCGGCGATATCGCCCGTGATCTCGACGGCGATCCGGTCTTCCTCGCCCAGGACGGTTTCTCGTTGCGCTACGAGTCGGAACGCCATCCGGCCATCAAGATGGTCGCCATCAAGGAATATCACGCCGCCAAGGCGGCGTGATACGGCTCTAGCCGGCAAGCCGTTCCGCCAAAAAATCGACGACGGCGCGCACCGCTGGCAGCTGGCCGCGCCGGTGCGGCATCAGGATCGTCGTCTCGATGCTGCCGGCCGTCCAGTCCGGTAGCAGCCGCACCAGCCGCATGGTCGCCAGCGCCTTCCGGCAGACCGATGTCGGCAGGCAGGTGATGCCGAGCCCGGCCGCCGCCGCTTCCATCAGCACATAGGGTTCATCCGCCGCCATCACGGACTGCAGTGTGACCAGAGCCTTTTCGCCGCTATCGCAATAGAGCCGCCATTGATTGTCGGTCAGGCTGGTCATGATCGTGGCATGTTGCGCCAGCTCTTCCGGCCTGCTCGGTTCGCCATGGGCGCGGATATAATCCGGCGACGCGAGAATGAAGAAAGGATGGCTGGCAAGCTTGCGCTGCACCAGCGCCGAATCCGGCAGCGGCGCGCGGTGACTGCGCAGCGCGATGTCGAAGCCTTCCTGGACGATATCGACGAAGCGGTCGGTCACATGAACGGAAAGCCGGAGCTTTGGATAGCGTGCCGCCAGCGCCGGCAGGTGCTCCGTCAGGGTGAACTGCGCCGTCGGCACCGAGGCGGTCAGGCGAACGCTGCCGGCCGGTTCGGCCAGATGCCGCCGCACGATGCCCTCGGCCATCTCCGCCTCGATGATCGAGGCCTGGGCGTGCTGAAAGAATTCTCGGCCGAGCTCGGTCAGCGCGAAGCTCCGTGACGTGCGCTGAATCAGCCGCACGCCAAGCCGTCCCTCCAGCTCCGCGACCCGCTTGCTGACGGTCGATTTCGGAATGCCGAGATGTCTCGCCGCGGCCGTGAAACCGCCACTGTCGACCGCCTGCACGAAGAGATGCAGGTCGTTGAGGTTGAAAAGCGCCATGACCATCTTCCAGGATTATAGACATTGGGATGCATTTATAGCCTCTACCGCAAGATCGTCCACATCTGCACATTGATCGCGTCCAAACGGGCTCAATTCTGAAAGGAACGATTGATGTCACCCATATTGTTTTACGGCGTCCCGGAAGGCTGCTCCTTCGGCTCGATCGTCGCGCTGGAATGGTCCGGCCTGCCCTACCGGCTCTGCCGCGTCGAGATGCCGGAAATGGTCTCCAGCGATGAATACCTCAGGATCAACCCAGTCGGCGAAACGCCGTCGCTGTTGCTTGAGGATGGCAGGGTCATCAGCGAAAGCATGGCGATCCTCCAGCATATCGGCGCCCGCGCAATCGGCAGCGGTCGGGGTTTTGCGCAGGGGTCGGAGGATTTCGATCGCCTGAACCAGATGCTCGCCTTTCTCAACACCAGTTTCTTCAAGGCTTTCGGCCCGCTCTGGTATGCCTTCGAACACCCGCTGGAGCCGCAGCAGAAGCAGGCGCTGGCGGCCTATGGCATCGCCGCGGTCGAAAAGGCCCATCATACGCTGGAACGTCTGCTTGATGGCCGCGAATGGCTTCTCGGCAACGGCCCGAGCCTGGCCGACGCCTATTTCGTCGGGATCGCCCGCTGGAACGATTTTCACAAGGTCGTCGACCGGCAGCAGTTTCCCGGCCTGCATCGCCTCTATGAGCGCATGCAGCAGCAGCCGGCCGTGCGTTTCGCCCAGGCGATCGAGCACCGGCAGGAGGTTAAAAGCAGTGGCGGTTTCCTCGGCGAGGTCGATCTGACCGAAGCGCTCGGCCTGTTGAAGCAGGCGGCCTGAACCCGGTGGCCATCGCATCTCAGGGTGCGATGGCCGCTGCCCGAATAGTCTGCAGCCTAAACGTCCTTGCCGCGTTGGTCCTCGCGATCGGATCGTGGCAGCGGCTCGATATTCTCCACCCAGGGCAGGGCCGACCGGCACCATATCTGTTTCCTCGGTTTGAGGTCTCGCCGCTGATCGATGCCGCCGACGCGGATGCCGATCGCGCCGCCGTCGCCATCGGTGCGATAGAGCGGCGAGCCGCAATTCGGGCAGAAGAATTGACGGCTGAGGCGGCCGCTGTCGCCATATTTGCTGTAGCTGCGCGGTTCACCTGCTATGAGCGCGAAGCTTTGCGGCCGCGCCGGTGCGGTGATGCGATAGGCGGAGCCCGTCAGCCGCTGGCAATCGGTGCAATGGCAGATCGAGACCCGCTCCGGATCGATTTCCGCCTGATAGCGGATCGCCCCGCAATGACAGCCTCCGGTGATATGCATCGGCAAGTCCTCAAAGCATGTCGCAAAAGTGTACCGCGGTTTTGCGACGAAGACATGCGGAAAAACAAAGACCTGAAGCGTGGGCCAAGCGAATCTGAATGATCGCGCCACGCTTTAGTCTGCCGGCTGCGCGGCCGGGCGTGTGGCGTAGAAGGCCTTGGCATCCGCCGTGAAGGCGGCCCGCTGATCGGCATTCGTGTAGAACATATGCCCGCCGCGATAAAGTTTCAGCCCGACGCGGCCGTCGGTGAGCGAGGGCGGCAGGTGGTCGACCACATAGCGGCTGACGCCGTAAGGCGTCACCAGATCGCTGTAGCCATGCGCGATCAACAGGTGGAAGGCCGGGTTTGAGGCGAGCAGCTGCCGGATGTCGTCGGTGGCACTCGCCTGGAGGCGCGATCCGCCGCCGCGCCCGCCGCCCCATTCCCAGCGCCGGCTGATATCACTGTCGAGCAGCGAATAGGTCATCTCTGTTTTGAAGCCGAGGGCGTTGCGGGCGTAGTCGGCAAAGGCGCCGCCATAGGCGCGGGTGAAGCCGTCGAGGATGGCGTCGTCGCCCCGGTCGTAATCCGATTCCGGATAGGGATCGGGGGTGGCAAAGGCGGCGTCGTAGGGGCTCATCACTTCGCCGCTGCCGGCGGAGTGTTTGACGAAGGAATTGCCGAGGAAGCCGCGGTTGCGAGTGACGATATCCTCGGGGATGCCCGTCAGCCCTGCGATCCTGCGATAGAAGGCGGCCGCCTCGGCGCCTGTCGGCGGCGGACCGGCGAGCGTCGTCAGATAGTCGCCCAGCGCGAAGGTTTCGGCCTCGCGCTGCTTCTCTTCGTCAAAGGCGTTGTGCCGGTCGAGTTCGGCTGCCGCCAGCGACGGCAGCTCAAGTGCTGCGCCGAGCGCGAACTGGTCGGCATTGAACATCAACTGTCCCTCAAGCAATGGCGAAAGCATCACCGCGCCGGCGACGATGATGCCCTGGCTTTCCTGCAGCGTCGAAGCGACCTTGGCTGCGCGGAAGCCGCCGTAACTTTCGCCGAGAAGATATTTTGGCGAATTGGAACGGTTGTTGTGCGCGGCATAGAGCGCGATCGCCTTGGCAATGCTCTGGGCGTCTGAGTTGACATTGTAATAGTTGGAGGCGTCGTCGATCTTTGCGGTCCGGCTCCAGCCGGTGCCGATCGGGTCGATCAGCACGAGATCGGTGAAATCCAGCCAGCTTTGCGGGTTGTCGACCAGTTTCGCATGGGCGCCGTCACGGGCCTGAGGCCCGAAGTCGAGCACCTCAGGCCCGACCAGCCCGAGATGCAGGAAGGCGGACGCCGCACCCGGCCCGCCGTTGAAGGCAAAGGTCAGCGGCCGGTCCGGCCCTCCGTCTTTCGCGACATAGGCGGTGTAGAAGATCGCGCCGGTCTGCGCGCCGTCCTGGCCGAAGAGATCCAGCGTGCCGGCGGTTGCAGTATAGGCAATCTTTCGGCCGCCGATCGTCAGTTCGTGCTCGGTGACGGAATCGGCCGGCAGCAGCTTCAGCACGCCGTCGCGCGCACCGCTCTCGACATTCGCCCGGCCTTCGCCGTTTTCCTGCGCGGGGGAAAGGCCAGGAGCCAGCGACGTCGCAAGCGCGGCAAGCAGAAACAGAGTTCGTAGGCGCAAGATGTCTTCTCCGGCGGTGGATAATGCGGGCTGAGATAGCGTAGCATCCGCCGCCGGCGACCGGCATCAAGAGATGGTGATGGGCCGGTGAGGGCTCAACTGGCCTTCTCCACCGCATGGACGTTGATCTCGACCGACCGGCCGGCCTTCCAGCCGTTGATCGCGGCTCCGAGCCCGAGCGCGACGAAGAGGGCCGCACACCAGGAAAAGCTGCCGGTCCAGTCGCGGATGAGCCCGACGATAAGCGGGCCGATGGCGGCAAGCAGGTAACCGACGCATTGCGCCATGCCGGAAAGATGGGCGGCGACATCGGGATCGCGCGAGCGCAGCACGATCGTCGTCATCGCCGCCGCGATCAGCCCGCCTTGGCCGATGCCCTGCAGCACCGCCCACAGCCAGACGGTCGACAGCGGCGCAAACAGCAGGCCGAGCAGGGCGGTGACGGCGACACCGCAAAGGCTCGCATTGATCAGCCGCTGGTCTTTGCCGCGCACGGCGATATGCGGGACGATGAGGCAGGATGTTGCCTGCACCATTACCGACAGCGAGACGATCGCCCCGGCGGTGACGCCGTCGAGGCCGCGTTCGCGCAGGATCGGAACCAGCCAGCCGAAGACGCAATAGGCAAGCGCCGATTGCAGTCCCATGAACAGCGTCACCTGCCAGGCGAGCCGGTCGCGCCAGAGGCCCTCGACGCGGAAACCGTTTCGCCTGGCCTGCCTGCCGCTGCGCAGAACCTGCGGCAGCCAGAGCAGGCTGACGATCAAGGCGGGTAGGGCCCAGGCGGCTAGTGCGCCCGCAAGAGAGCCGCCGAGCGCGTGTTCGATTGGCAGTGTCAGCCCGGCCGCACTGGCCGCACCGGCGCAGAGCGCCATCGTGTAGAAGCCGGTCATCAGCGCGGCGCGCCCGGCGAAATCCCGTTTCACCAGCCCCGGCAACAGCACGTTGCCGACGGCAATGCAGGCGCCGGCCAGCGCAGTGCCGATGAACAGCAGCGGCACCGAGGAAAACCCGCGCAATGCAGTGCCGAGGGCCAGAAGCAGGATAACGCCGAGCAGCGTGCGTTCCATGCCGAGGCGCTGGGCAAGACGCGGCGCCAGCGGCGAAAAGGCGCCGAGACAGACGACCGGAAGCGTCGTCAGCAGGCTGGCGCCAAGCGCGCTGAGGCCAAGCTCCGCGCGGATTTCCGGCAGCAGCGCCGAGGCGCTCGAAAAGACCGGGCGCAGGTTGAAGGCGATCAGCACCAGGCTGGCGCCGAGCAGGAAGCGACCTGCGGCGCCGCGCACCGGTGTTGCCTGTGGCGGTGGCAGGCTGCCGGCCTCGGCGTCGATCAACAATTCGTCGGTCGCGTCAAGCGCGGTGATGGCATCGGTGGACGGTGTTGTCATGACAGGATCATCCGGTCGAGGGCGGCAAGAACCGGCGCCATGAAGCGGCGCACCGCCGCGTCCGCTTTGTCGGGATCGCCGGTTTCGATGGAGTCGACGATATCGGCATGCGCTTGCATATCCGGTTCGGGAATATCCCTGCCGAGTGTGGCGGCGATGGTATCGGCGATCGAGGCCGAGAAGAAATCGTAGATCTCGATCATCGCCCGGTTGCCGGAAGCGGCGATGACGGCCTTGTGGAAGGCAAGGTCGCGCTCGATGAAGGCGGCCTGGTTGCCGCCGTCGTAATTGCCGCGTTCGGCAAGCAGCCGGCGAAGCTCGGTAACCGTCTCCGGTCTTTTGCGCACCGCTGTCAGCCGGGCGGCTTCGACGTCGAGCGCCAAGCGCGCCTCGAACTGGTCGCGCAGGCTGGCGCGCCGCGCCATCGTCAACGGCCGGCCGGCATCGCTGGTCGCGCGCACATAGGTTCCCGAACCCTGGCGGGTTTCGAGATAGCCTTGGGAGACCAGCACCCGCACCGCCTCGCGCACCGTGCCGCGGCTGACCGACAGCATGGCCGACAGCGAGGCTTCGTTGGGTAATTTCTCGCCGACCGCCCAGCGCTTGCCGAGAATGTCGCTGCGGATCGCCTCGACAGCGTCATCGGCGAGATTGGTCCTGCTGATTGCGTGCATCCCACTACTCATAAAGTCATCAGATGACTTTATGAGTAGTGGGATTTCGATTATCCGTCAACGGTCTCAAATCAGGGCAATAAAAAAGGGCCGCCTCGGCGACCCTTTCCATGAGTTTGGCCTCAAACGGGCCCGGACTGTCTATGCAGCCCCAGGAAGGCGGGGATTAGTGCGAGGGCTGCCTCGCTTTCATCAACTCTCCCATGCCCGTTAAGAGGTCCGAAATCTCATTAGACATTGGATCACCTTCCTTTCGTTCTGTTGCTGATAGCTCAAAGGTAGGCCGATTCTTCGCAGATGCAAGAGAGAAATGCGATCAATGCGCCGCCTTGATGAAGGTGCCGTTCTGCAGCTCGCGCATCGCCTGCATGATTTCCTCGCGCGAATTCATCACGATCGGGCCGTGCCATGCGACCGGCTCCTCGATTGGCTTGCCTGATACAAGCAGGAAACGGATGCCCTGGTCCCCCGCCTGCACCGTCACTTCGTCGCCGCTGTCGAAGACCACGAGCGTGCGGTTGCCGGACATGTCGCGAATGTTCAACTCCTCGCCGTCGACTTCCTTCTCGACGCGCACGCCGAAGGGTTTCGACGCATCGCGAAAGGTGCCGGAGCCGGCGAAGATATAGGCGAAGGCGTTGCGGTAGGTGTCGACCGGCAGACGCTTCTTCTTGCCGGGCGGCACCGAGACGTCGAGATAGATCGGCTCGGCGGCGACGCCGTCGACGAGACCGGCCTTGCCCCAGAAATCGCCGCAGATCACCCGCACGGCCGTGCCGTCATCATCGACGACGACAGGGATGTCGGCGGATTTGACGTCCTGATAGCGCGGCGCCGTCATCTTCAGCGAGGAGGGCAGGTTTGCCCAGAGCTGGAAACCGTGCATGCGGCCGGCGAAATCGCCCTTCGGCATTTCCTGGTGCATGATGCCGCTGCCGGCCGTCATCCACTGAATATCGCCGGCGCCGAGCAGGCCACGGTTGCCAAGGCTGTCGCCATGCTCGACGGTGCCGGCAAGCACATAGGTGATCGTCTCGATGCCGCGATGCGGGTGCCATGGGAAACCGCGAATATATTCCGCCGGATTGTCATTGCGGAAATCGTCCATCATCAGGAACGGATCGGTCATCGCAGGATCGCCGAAGCCGAAGACGCGGTGCAGCTTCACGCCCGCGCCTTCCATGGTCGGTGTGGCGGTACTTTCATGTTTGACGGGTCGGATCGACATGGCGTCCTCTTGAAGGTTCAACTTGGCGGCAACTATAGCGGCCCGGCCGCCAAGCGCGAAGCCTGCCCAGCGGACAACGCAGTGTTCACAAAAGAACACAGGCTTTCGCCGAATTTGAACATCCGAGGCGCCACGAAACCGTCATCTTGCGCTTGCAAACCGGCGGCGCGTTAAGCTGTTATTAGCCGCGACGTCAGACAATTTCAGCATGCCCGCCGATGCGGCGGCGGGTCGGAGCAAGAAAGCCATGTGTCGCTGGGCAGCCTATCGCGGAGATCCTCTCTATCTCGAGGAGCTGGTATCCTCGCCTGCCCATTCGCTGATTGAGCAGTCCCATTGCGCCACCCGCGCCAAGACGGCGACGAATGGCGATGGCTTCGGCATCGCCTGGTATGGCGACAGGCCGGAGCCCGGCCGCTACCGTGATATCCTGCCGGCCTGGTCGGATTGCAATCTGAAGAGCCTGGCGCGGCAGATCCGTTCGCCGCTCTTCCTCGCCCATGTCCGCGCGGCTACAGGCGGCGGCACGCGCCGCGACAATTGCCACCCCTTCACCCACGACACCTGGTCCTTCATGCACAACGGCCAGATCTCCGGTTTCGAGCGCCTGCGCCGGCCGATGGAGGCGATGCTCGACGACGAACTGTTCAATGCCCGCGGCGGCACGACCGATTCCGAGTTGATGTTCCTGCTGGCGCTGCAATTCGGCCTGCGTGAGGCGCCGGTGGCCGCAATGGCTGAAATGGTCGGCTTCGTCGAGGATCTGGCCGAAAGCGTCGTCGGTTCGATCCTGCTGCGCTTTACCGCCGCCTTCTCCGACGGCAACACGCTCTATGCGATCCGCTATGCCACCGATCGCAAGGCGCCGACCCTCTATGCCTCACCTGTCGGCGCCGGCTATTGCCTGGTGTCCGAGCCGTTGAACGACGATGGCGATGCCTGGGCCGAAATTCCGAATGGCAGCGCCGTTACCGTCAGCAAAAACGGCATCGACGTCGCCGACTTCCGGCCGGGAAAGCGAAGTGCAGCCAAGCCGCAGCGCGTGGCTGTTCCCGCATAAAGCGCTTTAGCGGAAACTTTCGGCGATCAGCGCCGCCAGCCTTTCGGCAACCTCTTCCTTCGCCAGATCAGGCCATTGCTCGACGCCGTTGCGGCGTATGAGTTTGACGCTGTTGCGGCTGCCGCCCATGATGCCGGTGGCCGGAGAGACGTCATTGGCGACGATCAGGTCGGCGCCCTTGCGCTCGAGTTTCGCCTTCGCATTGCTTTCCACATCTTGTGTCTCGGCGGCAAAGCCGATCACCAGTTTCGGCCGCATCGTATGATGGCCGACGGTTTTCAGGATGTCCGGATTCTCGGTCAGCGCCAGCGTCGGAATGGATTCGCCCGGATGTTTCTTCAGCTTCTGGTCGGCGGCCGAGGCCACTCGCCAGTCCGCCACCGCCGCGACCATCACGGCGATATCGGCCGGCAGCGCCGCCAGCACGGCATCGCGCATTTCTTCCGCCCGCTCGACATGGATGACGTTGACGCCGACGGGATCGGCGATCGTCACCGGCCCCGAGACCAGCGTCACCTCCGCCCCAAGCCTGGCAAGGGCTGCGGCGATCGCATGCCCCTGCCGGCCGGAAGAGCGGTTGGCGATGTAGCGCACCGGATCGATCGGCTCGTGCGTCGGTCCCGACGTGACTATCGCCTTGCGTCCCTTGAGCGGCTTTTCTCCGTCGTCGAGCATGGTTTCGGCGGCCGCGACGATCTCCAGCGGTTCCGCCATCCGGCCGAGCCCCGCCTCCCGGCTCTCCGCCATCTCGCCTGCCATCGGCCCGACGAAGCGGACGCCGTCGTCCCTGAGTCTTGCCGCATTGCGCCGCGTCGCCGGATGCGCCCACATGCGGGGGTTCATCGCCGGTGCGGCCAGCACCGGCCTCTCCGTCGCCAAAAGCACGGTCGAGGCGAGATCGTCGGCAAGCCCGTTCGCCATCTTCGCCAGCAGGTCGGCCGTGGCGGGGGCAATGAGCACGAGATCGCAGTCGCGCGCCAGCCGGATATGGCCGACATCCTGCTCATCCTGGCGCGAAAACAGATCGAGGAAGACGTGGTCGGCTGCAAGCGCGCCGACGGCCAGCGGTGTGACGAATTCCTGGGCGCCTTTGGTCATCACCGGGCGCACGCTGGCGCCGCGCTCGCGCAGCCGGCGGATCAGATCCAGGCTCTTATAGGCCGCGATGCCGCCGGAGATGATGAGGAGGATGCGTTTGCCGCTGAGAGCCATGGCTTTCTACCCGTCGCCTTTTTCTGACCCTAAGCCTTTGGCGGAGAACATGCAATCGCGGGACGGCACACATCGCCGCGCTCGGCCGGTGCCGCCCCGTTCATGACGTCGGCCGTCATTCTCGTGGGCTCAGAGGTTGCTCATCCCGCCGTCGATCACGAGTTCGCTGCCGACGATATAGGCGGCCTCATCGGAGGCGAGAAAGACGATCGTTTTCGCGACCTCGCTGGGGTTCCCGAAGCGGCCGACGGGGATCTGCGACTGGATCTCGGCAGCCATCGCCTTGGATTGGGCTTCCGACGCCCCGAGCTTGCTGTAGAGCGGCGTGGCGATCGGGCCCGGGCTGACGGCGTTGACGCGGATGCCGCGACCGATGAGTTCGCCCGACAGCGTCTTTGCGAGCGTCAGCAATGCACCCTTCGTCAGTGAATAGACGCTGGAGTTCGGCATGCCGATATGGGCGTTGATGGAGGTATTGAGCACGATTGCGGCCTGGCTCGAAAAAATCGGCAGCAACGACTGGATCAGGAAAAACGGCCCCTTGACATTGATCGCCACCGACTTGTCGAAGGCGGCTTCGCTCCACTGTTCCAGCGGCCCGAATTCGGCGACACCGGCATTGACGAAGAGGATGTCGAGCGTGCCGAAAGCCTCTTTCACCGTATCGGCGACGGCCTTCTGGCCGGCCGCATTGCCGGCATCGGCCTGGATGACGATCGCTTTGTCGCCGAGTTCGCTACGGGCGGCTTCGACGCTTGCGGCGCTGCTGCCGGTAACGACGACGCGGGCGCCTTCGGCGATGAATTGGCGGGCGGTTTCGATGCCGATGCCGCTGGTGCCGCCGGTGATGAGGGCTGTCTTGTTCTGCAGTCGTGACATGATGACGTTCCTTTGATCGGATATTGTGGCCGGAGAAGGCGCGCTTTCATCCGGCGAATTGGGGAGCGCTTGGCTTTCGTCAGGTTCGGGTGATCGACGCGCCGCCATCGACCAGCGAGGCAGTGCCGGTGACGAAACTCGCATCGTCGGAGGCGAGGTAGAGAACCGAGCGGGCCAGCTCCTCGGGCGCTGCGACACGCTTCAGCGCATGCAGATTGGTGATGAAGGACTGCTTGTCGGAGGTGTCGTTCATCTCCCGATACATGTCGGTGTCGACGGCGCCCGGCAGGATGGCATTGACGCGCACGCCCTGCTGTCCGTATTCGGCCGCGAGCGCCTGGGTCAGGCCGATCAGGCCGGATTTGCTGGCGGCATAGGCGGCGACGCCGGGAAAGGCGAAGCTGTAACCGACGAAGGTCGAGGTGAAGATCACCGAGCCGCCGCAATTCCCCACCATTTCGCCGATCTGGTGCTTGGCGGCGAGGAAGGCGGCGGTCAGATTGATCGCCAACGCATCGCTGAAGCCTGCTTCCGAAACGCCGGTGCTCGGGCCGGCCTCGCCGAGTGTGCCGGCATTGTTGAAGGCAATGTCGAGCTTGCCGTAATGGGTCACGGCGGCCGCGACCAGCGCCTTGTGATAGTCTTCCGACCGGACGTCGCCGGCCACGGCGACAGCATCGCCGCCTTCCGCCTTGATCTCCGCGACGAGACTGTCGAGTTCGCGCTCGCGGCGGGCGCCGACGACGACCTTGGCGCCCTCAGCGGCGAAGAGCTTTGCCGTGGTGCGGCCGATGCCTGAGCTTGCGCCGGTGACGATTGCGACCTTGTTGTTCAAACGGTTCATGGTCTCATTCCTGTTCTTGATCCGAGGCGGCCCCTGCCGTCCCTTCCGTTGAATGGAAGATGGCATTTTTCGTTCGTTCGGATTAGTCTCCAGATCATGGAATTCGAATTCGGAAAAGCCGAACGATGATCAGAATCGAAGGTATAGCGGCTTTTGTCGCCGTCACCGAGGCAGGCTCGGTCAGCGAGGCCGCCCGGCGGCTGCGGCTCTCCAAATCCGTCGTCAGCGAAAGGCTGGCCGAGCTGGAGAAGTCGCTCGGCGGCATGCTGCTGCACCGAACGACGCGCAAACTCACCTTGACCGAGGATGGTGCGGTCTTCCTGGAGCGGGCCGGTCGCATCGTCCGCGAGATCGAGGAGGCTGCCGCCGACATGGCCGAGCGGCGCGGAACCCTGTCGGGGCCGATCCGCATTGCTGCACCCGTCACCTTCGGCCGCATGCATCTCGGCCCGGCGCTTTATCCCTTCCTCGCCGAACATCCGGAGATCGAACTGACGCTCGATATCGACGACCGGCGCGTCGATGCGTCCTCGGACGGCTACGACGCGGTCATCCGCAACGGCCCGATCGCCGATAGCCGGCTGGTCGCCTGGAAGCTCACCCGCAGCCGCCGCCTGCTCTGCGCTTCGCCGGATTATCTCGCGCGGGCGGGAATGCCGGCGTCGCTGGCGGATCTCAGCAGCCATCGCGGCATCTTCTACACCAATCGCGGCGTTGCCGACTGGCGCTTCCAGACGCCCGACGGTGCGATCGTCGTCCGCGCAAAACTGGCGCTCGGCATCAACAATGGCGACATGCTTCGTGACGCTGCGATTGCCGGTCTCGGCATCGCGCTGCTGCCTGCCTTCATTGCTGGCCCGGCGATCCGCGAGGGCCGGCT
This sequence comes from Rhizobium sp. NZLR11, assembly GCF_019685115.1. Classification (NCBI taxonomy): domain Bacteria; kingdom Pseudomonadati; phylum Pseudomonadota; class Alphaproteobacteria; order Hyphomicrobiales; family Rhizobiaceae; genus Rhizobium; species Rhizobium sp. NZLR11. The sequence continues at coordinate 139,542 of NZ_JABDWD010000008.1, forward strand.
TGCCGAAATCGATGTCGGCCACAGGCCGGAGGCCGAATTCATCTATATGGCCCATCCAGAGGGCCGCAATCCCTCGGCCAAGCTCCGCGCCATTGCCGATCACTTGAAGAAGAGCTTCGGCGATCCACCCTATTGGGATCCGGCGGGTTAACGCATGAATTCCAAGGCTCATCAGGATGAACATATGCCGCCGTCAGCGCATGCCGCAAAAGACCGTGATCGCAGCAGAAAAGCATTATTTGACGCGCGGCTCCGCCGCCTATCGCCGCGCCAGTCTGGCGCTTTTCCTTTCCGGCTTTTCCACCTTCTCGCTGCTCTATTGCGTCCAGCCGCTGCTGCCGATCTTCTCGCAGGAATTTGCCGTCAGCCCGGCCGAAAGTTCGCTGTCCCTCTCGCTCTCTACTGGCTTCCTGGCGGTCGCCATCATCTGTGCCGCCGCGGTTTCGGAAGGTCTCGGCCGCCGCAGCCTGATGGCGCTATCGCTGGTCGCCGCCGCATTGCTGACGATTGCCACCGCCTTCGCTCCGGATTGGCACCTGCTGCTCGTCATCCGCGCCCTGCAGGGCCTCGTTCTCGGCGGCGTGCCCGCCGTCGCCATGGCCTATCTCGCCGAGGAGATCGACCCGCGCGGCCTTGGCGCCACCATGGGCTTCTATGTCGCCGGCACGGCCTTCGGCGGCATGTCCGGCCGCGTACTGACAGGCATCTTCGCCGAATATCTTACCTGGCGCCCGGCGCTTTTCATCATCGGCGCCATCGGCCTTGCCGCCGCGCTCGGCTTCATCGCCCTGCTGCCGCCGTCAAGAAATTTCGTCCGCCGGCCGGGCTTCGACCTCAACTTTCATCTCAAAGCCTGGCTCGGCCATCTCAAAAATCCGGCGCTGCCCTTCATCTTCGCCGTCGCCTTCCTGGCGATGGGCTCCTTCGTGACGATCTACAACTATGCCGGTTTTCGCCTGGTGGCGCCGCCCTATGGCCTCAACCAGACCGAACTCGGCCTGATCTTCACCGTCTATCTCTTCGGCATCGGCGCTTCTTCGATCGGCGGCCTGCTCGGAGATTGGATCGGGCACTTTCGCGTGCTTCTCTTCAGTCTGGCGCTCACCGCCGCCGGCAGCGCGCTGACGCTGTTTGCCCCGCTGCCATCGATCATCCTCGGCATCATCGTGCTGACGACCGGCTTCTTCATGAGCCACTCCATCGCCAGCGGCCTTGTCGGCAAGCTGGCGCATGGCACCAAAGGCCACGCCTCGTCGCTCTATATGCTGGCCTATTATGTCGGCTCCAGCCTCATGGGCTCGGCCGGCGGCTGGTTCTTCGCAGTGGAAGGCTGGGCCGCCGTCGTTATCTTCACGCTTGCCATGCTGGCGCTGGCCTTTATCTCCGCCTGTGTGGCGCAACATTTCGCGAGGAGCAGAGCATGATCCGCATAGACCGTCTCGACCACCTCGTGCTCACCGTCGCCGATATCGAAACGACCTGCGATTTCTATTCCCGTATCCTCGGCATGTCGGTCGAGGTGTTCGCGGGAGACCGCAAAGCCCTGAAATTCGGCCGCCAGAAGATCAATCTGCACCAGGCCGGCCACGAATTCGATCCCAAGGCGAGACATCCGACCCCTGGTTCCGGCGATCTCTGCTTCATCGCCGAGACGCCGCTTGCCGACGTCATCGCCCATCTGCAGGCGTCGGGCGTTGTGATCGAAGAAGGGCCCGTCGAACGCACCGGCGCCACCGGACGTCTGCGCTCGGTCTATTTCAGGGATCCCGACGGCAATCTCATCGAAGTTTCGAATCTGATCGATTGACGCTCCTGTGCCGCAGGCTGTTCTTCGGCCGCACTGGCGAAGTCGGGATCGACAGGACCGGTCACGTCGGCAAGCCATCCCCAATCGTCGGAAATCGGTTCGAGAATAACCGCCCGCCCCTGGCGCCTGATAGTGACGGTGTCGCCATCGAAACGGAATTGCTTGGGCAGCCGGACGGCCCGGGAACCTCTTGACCAGAAGATCTTGGCTGTTTCCACGTCATCGCTCTTGGTGGGTATGACAACAGTCTATAGCAAGTCGGGAACTGTTCAACCAAGCCGGATGTAGGGCACGTCCTTCTTCGCCACCTCGTCCAGCGCTTCCTCGTAACCGGCATCGGCATAACGCATGACGCCGAGGGCGGTGTCGTTGGTCAGTGCGTGGTCCAGCCGCTCGTCGGCGGCATCGGTGCCGTCGGCGATGACCGTGACGCCGCAGCTCGTCATGTAGCCGGCATATCCGCCGCCGCCGGAATGGACGACGACGAGATCGGCCATCGACGAGCAGAGCATCATCGCATCGATTAGCGGCCAGTCGGCGATCGCGTCGGAACCGTCCTTCATCCGCTCGGTCATGATATTGGGATGCGTCATGGCGCCGGCATCGAGATGGTCGCGGGAGAAGGCGACCGGGCCTTTGAGTTCGCCGTTCGCAACCAGCGTATTGACGCGCCGGGCGAGTGCCGTGCGTTCGCCGTGGCCGAGCCAGGCAATGCGCGCCGGCAGCCCTTCGAACGGCACATGCTGGCGCGCCAGCCGGATCCAGTTGGTGATGATCTTGTTGTCGGGGAATAGTTCCAGCAGCAGGTCGTCGATGCGGGCGATATCGCTCTCCTCGCCCGACAGCGCCATCCAACGGAACGGCCCGATCGCCCGGGCAAACAGCGGCCTGAGATAGGCTTCGGTGAAGATCGGAATGTCGAAGGCATTGGTGACGCCGCCCTCTTTCGCCTGGGTGCGGATGAGGTTGCCATTGTCGAAAACTTCCGAGCCCTTCCTCTGGAATTCCAGCATCGCCGTCACATGGTCGACGATCGAGGCGCGGCTTGCCGCCATCAATTGCCCCTGGCCGTCGTCGCGCAGTCCCTTGACCTGCTCGAGGCTCATGCCCTTCGGCACATAGCCATAGACGAGGTCGTGTGCCGAGGTCTGGTCGGTGACGATGTCGGGCACAATGCCGCGCCGGGCAATCTCCGGATAGACCTCGGCCGCATTGCCGACGAGGCCGACGGAAAGAGCCAGCTTCTCCTTCACCGCCGTATCGATCATCTGAAGGGCGCTATCGAGATCGGGGGCGATTTCCTGGAGATAGCCGATCTGCTGGCGCTTGCGGGCCCGTTCCGGGTCGATATCGACACAGAGGATCGCCGCCCCTGCCATGCGACCGGCGAGCGGCTGTGCCCCACCCATGCCGCCAAGGCCGGCCGTCAGCACGAAGCGGCCGAGGAGATCGCCGCCGAAGCGCCGCTCGGCAATGCGCATGAAGATCTCGTAGGTGCCCTGGATGACGCCCTGGCTGCCGATATATTGCCAGGCGCCGGCCGTCAGCCCGCCCCAGCAGATCAGCCCCTTGCGCTGCAGCTCGTAGAACACCTCGGCTTTCGCCCATTGCCCGACGATATTGCAGTTCGCCATGATGACTAGCGGCGCCTTGGCGTGGGTTCGAACGAGGCCGATCGGCTTGCCGGACTGGATGAGCAGCGTCTGGTTCTCGTCCATCTCGGTCAGTGCCTTGACGATGCCCTTATGCGCCGCCCAACTGCGGGCCGCCTTGCCGAGTGCGGCATAGACGATCAGGTTTTCCGGATCCTCGCCGACCGACAGCACGTTTTCGAGCAACCGCAGCAGCGCTTCCTGCCGCCAGCCCTTGGCACGCAGCTGCGGCCCCCCGGGGATCGGAAAGTTCGGATGACGTGGATTGGCCTTCGGCATCGTGGATTCCTCGTTGGTTATCCTCCCTTCTTCCCAGGCGAGAAGGGAATGGCGTTATTTGCCCGGCAGCGAGTCCACATAGGCGAGCGCCGCATCGAGCAAACGCCGTCTGAGCGCATCGTCGCCGTAGACCGCAGCCGTCGCCCGCACCCAGCCCTGCATCACACGCTCGCCCGAAAGCATCTGGATGACGCCCGGCAGCGCCAGCGCCCAGCCGTCATTGCCTCGGCCGAGACGGACCAGCATGCCGTCACTGCGCGCGCAGCAGAGAAGATTGCCGTTCAGCAGGAAGGCCCGGCCGCCGAACATCGATTTTTCGCTGAAGCCAGGCCGATCGCCGAGTTCCTCGCGCAGCAATTCTTCCAAGCCGGGATCGCGCGTCATGGTTCAGGCCTTCGTTTCCAGTGCATAACGGGCGATCTCGATCCCCATCGCCTTTTCGACGACGGGATAGACTGTGGGATCGAGCACGCTTGCCGACAGCGGTATGAGTTCCTTTGGCACATGCAGGATGAAGACATGCATGCCCTCCTTGAGCTGGCCGACGCTGAGCGGTTCGCCCTCGATTGACAGGGTGGTAATGACGGCGGGGAAGGTGGCAAGCCGCATGCCATCCGCATCGTCCACCGCCATATATTCATTCATCACATGCAGCCTCACCGATTTTTCGCCCGGACCGACGGTGATCGTGCCGATGTCGAAGGCTTCCTTGGTGTAGACGACGTCCTTGCGGGTGATGATGCCCTCGGCGAGGATATGCCCGCCCGTCGTCTTGCAGATGGCGTCGATGACATCAGATCCGCCCTTCCTCTCCGCCGCAATGATCGCCTCGCCGAGCGCAAGCGCCATCGAGATGCCGCCGAGTGCGGCATGGCTGCGCACATAGGAGGCTCTCAGCGGATTGCGGCAGCTGGCGATGAAGCCGCCGGATTGATCGGCGGCGGCGCGCAGCACCGGCGAGATCTTCGCGGTCGCGCCCTTGACCACCAGTTCGATATAGCGGTTCTCGGACCGATTGCCGCCGACGGCGGTCTGGATCATCGGCTCCGGTGAGCCGGCCATGCCGATCGAGCCCATGTCGCCTGTGGGGTGCGCACGGATATCGCCGACCGCGTCGACCACCTTGGTGCCGAGGATTGCCGACGGCAGCCAGCCGTTCAGCGTCGAGGATTTGCCGTTCTGGCCGATGATCAGCCCGGAGAGCCTTTCGCCCAGCGCCTCCTGCAGGAGCTGCACGGCCTTGACATAATCGATGCCCTGCATCTCCCAGGGCGTGGTCGAGGCCGGCGCGCCAATCGCCGCCGCCGTCGCGATCCAGTCCTCGTCCTGCAACTCGTCGATCGAGACCAGCTCCGGCTTGCCGATAGTGACGGCCGCCAGTCCGAGCATCCGCCCGTGATCGGCCCAGCCGCCGCCGCCGGCGGCATAGACGGAGCCGCCCTTGACGGCCGCTTCCACGTCCTTCTCAACCAGTATGCGTCCCATCCGGCTTCTCCTGGTTCGAATTTCTGTCCATCTCGCGCACCGCCTCGAACAGCACGGCGGCGCCGAGCGCGATGTCGTCATTGTCAGCCCATTCGTCGGGGCAATGGCTGCGGCCGTCCCGGCAGGGCACGAAGATCATCGCCGCTGGCGCCACCTTGGCGATCCAGGCCGTATCGTGCCCTGCGCCGGAGGCCATGCGGCGATGCTTGGCGCCGACGCGCTCGCAGGCGGCCTCCAGCGTCGACAGCAGCCCGGCATCACCCGGGGTCGGCAGATTGTCGGACACCCGGTTCGGCGCCTTGATCGTCACGCCATAGGCGTCCGCCAGCTTTTCGACATGGCCGTCGAGCCAGCGGCAGAAGGCCTCCATGTCGGCGCGGATCTCCGCGCGGCCATCGATCAGCAGCACCACCTTCGACGGCACGACATTGGCCGCATTCGGCTCGATCCGGAACTCGCCGACCGTCGCCGCGAAGTGGCCTGGTGTTTTGGCAAGTTCGGCGGCGGCGTTGCGGATGTCGAGCACCAATTGCGAGGCCGCCACCAGTGCATCCGCCCGCCGGTCCATCGGCGTCGTGCCGGCATGGTCGGCCCGCCCCTCGACGGTGATCTCCAGGCGGGTGATGCCCGAGATCGCGGTGACGATGCCGATATCGGCTTTTTCGGCTTCGAGCACCGGCCCCTGTTCGATATGAAGCTCGAGAAAGCCTGCCAGATCGGGCCGCTTCTGCTGCGCCAGAACGTCTGGACTGCCGCCCACCTCGGCGATACCCTCGGCAAGCTCGCGCCCGTCGCTGACGCGCGAAAGCCAGGCTTCCGGCAATTGCCCGGTTATCCCCCGGCTGCCGATGCAGGATACGCCGAAGATGCTCACCTCCTCGGCAAGGAAATCGACGATCTCCAGATCGTGGTCGAGCTCAAGGCCCTGATCGTGCAGTGCCCGCGCCACCTCCAGTGCCGAGATCATCCCGGCAATGCCGTCGAAGCGGCCGCCATCCGGCACCGTGTCGGAATGCGAACCGACCATGATCGTGCCGAGCCAGGGTTTGCGGCCGGTGCGCCGGCCGATCAGATTGCCGGCGGCATCGATCCGCGTTTCCAGTCTTGCCGCCTTCATCCGCGCTTCGATATAGGCCCGGCCTTCGAGAAAGAGCGGCGTGAAGGCCCGCCGCGTCCACGGATGCCCCGGCTCGGTGATTGCGGCCAGCGCCTCGATATCTCCAGCGATCCGGCCGGCATCGACGGGAAGATTACGGCTCATGCACCGGCTCCCGCGATAACCTGGCGCGGCAGCGGCCTCACGAACCGTCCGGTGCGGGGCTCGGCGAGCACCTTCCCGCTCTCGGCGATCTTTTCGCCGCGCAGATATGTGGCCGCAACGGTCCAGGGCAGGCGGATCCCATTATAAGGGCTCCAGCCGACGACGTTGTTGCCGCTTGCGGCGGCGTCATAGACGCTCTCCCGCGGCTCCAGCACGACGATATCGGCATCCTTGCCGGGGGTCAGCGCCCCCTTGATATGGTCGAGCCGGAAATGCTTGGCCGGGTTTTCCGCCATCAGCTTGGCTGCCCAAGTGAGCGGAATGCCCCGTTCGACGGCGCCTTTGATGAAAAGCGGCACCATCACCTCGAGACCGGGAACACCGGAGGCATTGGCGAGCATGTCGGGATTGGTCTTGCGGTTCTCCGACCAGCTGACGTGATCGGTCGAAACCAGCCAGACATCGCCCTTCGCCACTTTCCGCCAGAGTTTTTCCACCTCGGCGCGCGGCCGTACCGGCGGATTGATCTTTGCCTTGCCGCCGAGGCGCTGCACGTCATTCTCTTCGTCGAGCGTCAGATAATGGATGCAGCATTCGACCGTCGCGGCAAAGCCGTCGCGGCGATAGGAACGCGCGATGTCGTAGCCGCGCCCGAGCGAGCAGTGCACCACATGCGCCGGGCAGCTGGTCGCAGCCCCCGTCTCGAAGATCGTGTGCATCGCCAGGAGTTCGGTAATCGCCGGCCGCGACAGGCCGTGCGCCCGCCAGTCGGTGATGCCGCTCGCCTTCACCTGCTCCATGTAGGTGCGTACCGCCTCGTCGTCCTCATTGTGCACGCCAGCCGTCAGCCCCGTCGGCGCGATTGCCGCAAAGCAGGCGTCGAGCAGAGCCGGCGGAATGCGCGGAAAACGCTTTGGGTCTGTGCCGAAGGTCGAGAATTTGAACGCCGCAACGCCTGCTTCGACCATCTCGGCAATCCGCGCGGCGCCTTCTTGCGGATCGACCGTGCCGTAAAGCGCGAAGTCGACGCGCGCCTGCGGGCTCGCATGGTCGATCTTCCGTTTCACCGCCGCTGCCGAGCAGACGAGGTCGCCCTCGTCATAAGGCATGTCGATGATGGCAGTCACGCCGCCGGCGGCTGCCGAGCGCGTCGACCAGATGAAATCCTCCTGGTCTTTCTGGGACAGCGAATGCACCTGCGCGTCGATCGCGCCGGGCAGGATCAGCGCTTTGCCGAGCAGATGCCGCTCGCGCGCCGCAGGCGGCACGCCGAGGCCGACCTCGGCAATGCGGCCGTCACGCACGGCGACATAACCCGCTTCGACAATGCGGTCCGGCAGCACCACTGTGCCCTGCAGAACGAGATCGAAGTCCATGACGCTTCCTCCCTAAGCTGAGATCAGAGTGCCGGTGCCTCGTGGCGGGCCAGCCGCTCCTCGATGCGCTCCAGCGAGCCGAGCGCGAAGAAATCGTCGAAGGATGCGATCGGAACTTGCTCGGTCAGCCTGGAGACGAAGTCGTCCGAGCCGAGTTCCTCTTCGATCGCCTCCACCTCGGCCGACAGCGGCCGGTCGACCGTATAGAAATCCGCATGTTTGCGCACCACTTCGTAGAGCATGGCGGCGACGCCCTTCGGTTCGTCGCCGAGAATGTCGATCGCCTGGGCAGACAGCAGCGCCTCGAGGGCTGCGAGACGCTTCAGCGCCCGCATCTGCCGGTCGAAGCGCTCGATGACCAGCGGCAGGAAGGCTGCCTCATCCTCCAGTCCGGCCGCCACCACCAGCGACTGTGCCGATACGGGATTGGACATCGACAGCACGCGCGAAAAAATCTCGCCGGCAAGCTTGATGATCGGCCCGAAACCGGTGGCGATCCGCCCCGGCGGCACGAGATTGACCGGCAGGTCGCGCCGCTGACCGTTGCCGAGAATGACACAGCGGTTGAAGGCATTGCGCGCCGCATGCGCCATGCAGAGTGCCGCCGATTCGAGCAGGATCGTCACATCGAGCGGCAGCGACCCGCCCGAGGTCATCACCCGGCCTTCGACGACGACCGGATTGTCGTCCGAGCGGCCGGTGGCGGCAAGGATCTTGTGGCCGGTCGACAGCAGGTTTTCGATCACCGCGCCGAACACCTGGGCGATCATCCGCAGGCTGAGCGGGTCCTGAACATGCGTTGCAACCGGCCAGTTCCAATCGTCGGAGGCGTTGCAGAGCCAGGCGCCGATCAGCGCCTCGCGCGCCGTGCCGACATGGCGGACCGCCTTCCAGGGATCGCGGGACGCGCCGAGCGCGCCGGCCGCCATCATCGCCGTCGCCAGCAGGATGCGGATCGAGGCGGCGGCATTGCGCGTCGTTTCCGCCGCCGCTGCAAAGCTCACCGCATTGATGCTGAGCGAGGCGAGGCTGTCGCGCGGCGCCATCCGCACCGGCTCCAGCCCGGCTGCCCGGAAAGCCTCTGCCGCCTGCATCCGGTTGCCGCGATAGACCGCTTCGCCGACGCCGGTCAGCACCGCGCCGATCTGTCCCATCAACCCGATATCCGCACAGCCGATCGAGCCGGTGCGGCGCACGACCGGGATGAGATCGGCCTCGAGCATCCTGATATAGGCCTGGATCAGCTCCGGCGTGCAGCCGACCTGGCCGGTCAGCGCCGTATTGACGCGGATCGCCATGGCATTGCGCACGACATTGCAGGAAAAGGGTGTGCCGGTGCCGAAATGATGGGCGCGCACCAGGCCGAGGTTGAAGGTATCGAGTTCGTCGGCCGACCACTCCACATCCTTCATGGCGCCGACGCCGGTCGTCGCGCCATAAACGGGCATGCCGGAGGCGATGGCCTCCTCGACGACCTCACGGGCGATTGCGATGCGGGCCATGCCGGTCGCCGACGCCGAAATCGTCGCCTTGCCGGCACCGATCGTCACCATCTCGGCAAAACCGAGCGGCCGTCCGGAAAGTTCGATGCCAGGGCGTTCGTGCTGCATGTGCCATATCTCCTAAACAGTGAGACTAAGCGGCCCTTCCGTCACATGGGATATCCTAAATGCCGAACACAGCATGTTTTTGACAGGCGGATCAGCTCACCATCCAGGCAATATAGAGAAGCGTCAATGCGATGACCCAAAGCGCGATCCTGGCCGAGCGGTTATGCCGCGCCTCGGCCTTGCCGATCGCCTCCGCCGTCTGCGCGTCGAAGCGCAGCCCATGTTCGCTCATTTGCAGGAGCTGGTGGTGAAATTTTTCCGTTTTCGCTGCGATTTCGGGCACGGCTTCGGCGAGTTTGACCGCCGCCTTCAGTCCGTCCTTGATATCGGTGGCGATCCGCTTCGGGCCGAGATTGGTGCGGATCCAGTCGCCGACAACGGGCTCGGAGGCCTTCCACATGTTGAAGCGCGGGTTGAGCATGCGCGACACGCCTTCGACCACGACCATGGTCTTCTGCAGCATCACCAGCTCCGGCCGTGTCGCCATGTCGAACAGTTCGGTCACTTCGAAAAGCAGCGTCAGCAGCTTGCCCATCGAGATCGTCTCGGCCGGCTGTCCGTGGATCGGCTCGCCGATTGCCCGGATCGCCTGGGCAAAACTCTCGACATTGTGGTGTCCGGGCACATAGCCCGCCTCGAAATGCACCTCGGCGACGCGGATATAATCGCGGGTGATGAAGCCGTAGAGGATTTCGGCGAGGAACCGCCGCTCCTTTTTACCGAGGCGTCCGACGATGCCCATGTCGACGGCGACGATCATGCCGCCCGCATCGACGAACAGATTGCCCGGATGCATGTCGGCATGAAAGAAACCGTCGCGCAGCGTGTGGCGCAGGAACGACTGGATCAGCGTATCGGCGAGCAGGTTGAGATCGTGGCCGGCGGCGCGCAGGCCCTCGACATCGGACATGCGCGTGCCGTCGATCCATTCCATGGTGATGACGTCGCGTCCGGTGCGCTCCCAGTCGACCTTCGGGACGCGGAAGCCCGGGTCCTTTTCGGTATTCTCGGCGATCTCGGAAAGGGCGGCCGCTTCCAGGCGAAGATCCATCTCCACCTTCGTCGTCTGCTCCAGCGTCTTCGTCACCTCGACCGGCCGCAGCCGTCGGCTGGAGGCCAGGAAACGCTCCTGCATACGGGCGACGAGATACATCGCCTCGATGTCATGGGCAAAACGCTGGCGCACGCCCGGCCGCACGATCTTGACGGCGACCTTCTTGCGGCCCTCTGATGTCTCGACCTCGGCCGGATGCACCTGGGCGATCGAGGCAGCGGCGATCGGCTCGCCGAAGCTTGCATAGAGTTCGCCGATCGGCCGCCCGAGCGAGCCTTCGATATTGGCCTTGGCGGCAGCCGAGGGAAAGAAGGCCATCCGGTCCTGAAGCTGCGACAGGTCGTTGGCGAATTCGACGCCGACGACATCCGGCCGCGTCGCCAGGAACTGGCCGATCTTCACATAGGAGGGACCGAGCCGTTCGACGGCCTGTGCCAACCGGTCGCTGCGCTTCTGATGCCGCGCCTTGCTGCGCTCGAAAATCGTGACGAAGGATTTGGCGAGTGCGACCGGAGGCGGCAGGCCTTCGGACGGAAGAGCCGACACGACGCCCTCACGCACGAGCACCCAGCCGACGCGCCAAAGGCGGAAATAGGCCCCGAATGTGCTCATGCTGCCATACCCCGCCGGACGAGGTTCGTGTTTTCTTCCCTCATTCCCTCAAAGCTTCCAGCCGGAATGCAGCGCGGCAATGCCGCCGGTATAATTGGTGTAGTTGACGCGCGAAAAACCGGCCTGGCGGATCATTGCCGCGAAATTCTCCTGGTTCGGGAACTTGCGGATCGATTCCACCAGATACTGGTAGGGTTCGGCCTCGCCGGTGATCGCCTTGCCGAATTGCGGAATGGCATTGAACGACCAGGCGTCATAGATCTTGTCGAGCAGCGGCATATCGACTTCGGAAAATTCCAGCACCAGCAGACGTCCGCCGCGCTTCAACACCCGATAGGCCTCCGACAGCGCCGCATCGATCCGCGGCACGTTGCGGATGCCGAAGGCGATTGTATAGGCGTCGAAGCTGCCAGCCTCGAAAGGCAGTTCCTCGGCATTCGCCTCGACGAAGGTGAGATTGCCGGAAAGCTTCTTCTTTTCCGCCCGCTCGGCGCCGACGCCGAGCATCGAGCCGTTGATGTCGAGCACGGTCGCATGCGCCTGCCGGCCCGAGGCCTCGACGATACGGAAGGCGATGTCGCCGGTGCCACCGGCGACATCGAGCACCTTGTAGCCCGGCTCCTTGCGCGGGTTCAGCGCCGAAATCATCGCATCTTTCCAGGCGCGGTGCATGCCCATCGACATGACGTCGTTCATGATGTCGTAGCGCTTGGCGACCTTGTGGAACACCTGGTTGACGAGGCCCTGCTTCTCGCCGTCAGACACCTCACGGAAGCCGTAGGAGGTCTCCATGCCGCCATCGGCGGAAGTGCGGCTTTCTGACATCAGGCTGCTCCATTCCTTAAGATTCGGGCGCGGCGGCCATAGCGAAAGACCGCGCGCGACGTTATCACAGGGCCGCACTCTCCGCGGCACACTGGCGCTATAGCGCACATCGTCGTCGGTTGAAACACGTTAGATATAGATGGGTTAAGATGCCGGAATTGCCAGAAGTCGAAACGGTGAAACGCGGCCTGGCGCCGGCGATGGAGGGGGCTCGCATCGCCAGGCTGGAGCTGCGCCGCGGCGATCTGCGCTTCCCCTTTCCCGACGCTTTCGCCGACAGGGTATCCGGCCGCACCATCGTCAGCCTTGGCCGCCGTGCCAAATATCTGCTGGTCGATCTCGACGACGGCAACACGCTGATTTCCCATCTTGGCATGTCCGGCTCTTTTCGCATTGAGCAGGGTGCCATCTCCGGCGCGCCGGGTGAATTCCACCATGCCCGTTCGAAGGACGAGAAGCACGATCACGTCGTCTTTCATCTGGAAGGTCAAGGCGGTCCTCGCCGCGTCGTCTACAACGACCCGCGCCGTTTCGGCTTCATGGATATGGTGGGGCGCGCCGATCTTGCCGCCCATCCGTTTTTCCGCGATCTCGGCCCGGAGCCGACGGGAAACGAGCTTGGGGCAGCTTTTCTCGCCGAACGCTTCCGGGTCAAGGCGCAGCCATTGAAGAGTGCGCTGCTCGACCAGAAGAACATTGCCGGTCTCGGCAATATCTATGTCTGCGAGGCGCTGTGGCGCGCCCATCTTTCGCCGATCCGCGCCGCCGGCACGCTGGTGACGGCAGTCGGCCGGCCGAAAGAGCAGCTCGACCTGCTCGTTGCCTCGATCCGCGACGTCGTTGCCGATGCGATCGCAGCCGGCGGATCGTCGCTTCGCGATCATATCCAGACCGACGGATCGCTCGGCTATTTCCAGCATTCCTTCTCCGTCTATGATCGCGAAGGTCAGGCTTGCCGCACGCCCGGCTGCGGCGGTACGGTCGCCCGCATCGTCCAGGCGGGCCGCTCCACCTTCTATTGCGCCACCTGCCAGAAGTAAGATCCGGAACCGGGAGAACAGCATGGCCTACGAGACCCTGATCGTCGAAACCCGAGGCAATGTCGGCCTCGTCACGCTGAACCGACCCCAGGCGCTGAACGCGCTGAATTCCATCGTCCTCAAGGAATTGAGGGAGGCCTATGCCGCCTTCCATGCCGACGAGGCGGTCGGCGCGATCGTGCTCACCGGTTCCGAGCGCGCCTTTGCCGCCGGCGCCGATATCAAGGAGATGCAGCCGCTCGAGTTCGCCGATATCTATAAGAGTGATTTCATCAGCGGCTGGGATGACGTCGCCAAGGCGCGCAAGCCGGTGATCGCCGCCGTCAGTGGGTTTGCGCTCGGCGGCGGCTGCGAGCTTGCCATGATGTGCGATTTCATCATCGCCGCGGAGACGGCGAAGTTCGGCCAGCCGGAAATCACCCTCGGCGTCATTCCCGGCATGGGCGGCTCGCAGCGGCTGACGCGCGCCGTCGGCAAGGCGAAGGCGATGGATCTCATCCTGACCGGCCGGATGATGGATGCCGCCGAGGCCGAACGATCGGGACTCGTTTCGCGTGTGGTGGCGCCCGAGCGTCTCATCGACGAGGCGCTGGCGGCGGCCGAAAAGATCGCCTCGCTGTCGCGCCCCTCGGTCTTGATGGCCAAGGAGGCTGTCAACCGCGCATTCGAGACGACGCTGGAGGAGGGCTTGCGCTTCGAGCGCCGGCTGTTTCACAGTCTCTTTGCCACCGACGACCAGAAGGAAGGCATGGCGGCCTTCGTCGAGAAGCGCAAACCGGCTTTTACGCACCGTTGAGTGCTTTTAGGCGGTTCCAGCCGCAAAGCTTGAAAATCCGCGTTGACGTGGGCCGGCTTTAGAGTTATATGCCCGCCCACGGTTCGGAAAGCCGGTTTGGTTTTCCGCGATTGCTCCCGAATTGCTGGATTTTGTGGCCGCAGGGCCCGCGGTAATAGCGGAGTTTGTTCGAATTCTTGAGAGAGGCATCCATGGCCAATACAACTTCGGCGAAAAAAGCGACCCGCAAGATCGCCCGCCGTACCGACGTCAATAAGGCTCGTCGCTCGCGCGTTCGTACTTTCGTTCGCCAGGTCGAAGAGGCCATCGCATCCGGTGACGCCGCCAAGGCGAAGGAAGCTTTCCTGGCTGCTCAGCCCGAGCTTGCCCGCGCCGCCAGCAAGGGCGTGCTGCACGCCAACACGGCATCGCGCAAGGTCTCGCGCCTGGCCGCTCGTGTGAAGGCTCTTTCGGTCACTGCGACCGCGTAATCTTCCATTAACGGCTTCCTCGTTATGATTAGCCCGGTAATTTTACCGGGCTTTTTCGATTCAACCGATCAGCCCCTGTATGGTTAATCTCACGACTGTTTCGTGTCAGCGCCATGACAGGAAAAATTGTTCAAAAACAAAGACTTGCGCAAGGATGCTTTCACGCTGCGCGACTCTGCCCCAAGCTTCCGGGACCAGGGGGGAGTCAAGAAGATTATTATTTTTTTTCTTTCCCTGCGTGTCAAAATAGCCCGAACGGGGAATCTCCTTGATTCAAAAGCGATTCTTTTTTGACGCTGGTGTGACGCCCGAAAAGGGCAGGCGGAGTCAATGGCCGCTTGTTAATTTTGCGTAAAATTCATCGTTGATATTGCCTTTTGATCCTGCCTAAATGGCCTCCAACAAGGGGCGCGGACATCACCTGCAGAGGCTCGGTCTTAACTGCCACGTCGGCAGGGCGATAAGTGCGTGCCATTTGTTACGGAGCCTTGCGCTTCCGTTTTTTCAAGCACTCGACGGATTTGGGCCGTAACGTGGCTGTTACGGGCAGGGATGTTTTGTGCCTTCAGTGGCCACACGTTTAAGGCGAGGCCGCCGGGGAAGGTTAAAGTGATATTGCGTTCGGGCTGATCGGTCGAAAACGAGGATCGACCGCCAGCCTGGCACGGAAAGCCGATGAAGGTTGCCGCATGAATGCGGTTCCTGCAACGGAATTTTGTGCCGGTCCCTTCGGGGGCAGTGTTTGAGTGAACCGGCAGGTGAGCGGCTTCATGAGGATGCCGTCAGCCCGCCAAAGCGGGGAATGATCGGGCGGCTATTTTAGCGGAAGCCGCCCGGTGGAATTGAAAGGCGGCATTATGCAGATGAATACGATGACGACGGGCGGGCCCGACAATGGGGATGTGGCACCGCAGACGTTTGGCTCCATTCGCCTCGACGTGGGAGAAGCAAAGGCGGAAATGAAGCACAGCATCTTGTTTGAGCGCGTCAGCGCGCGCTTGAAGGCCCAGGTTGGTCCTGACGTCTATGCCAGCTGGTTCGCCAGGCTGAAGCTGCATTCGGTATCGAAGAGTGTGGTGCGCCTTTCGGTTCCCACCACCTTCCTGAAGTCGTGGATCAACAATCGTTATCTCGATCTCATCACCGGCCTGTTCCAGGCCGAGGATCCGGAAATTCTGAAGATCGAAGTCCTGGTGCGCACGGCAACGCGCAGCAGCACGAAGGCACTCGATGAGGCGGCCCAGCCCGAGCCGGTCGCTGCCCCCCAGGCGCGCCGTCCCGCAAGTGCCCAGCCGGCCGGCCAGGCCGTCCAACAGGCGGTTTCCTCCGTTGCTGCGGCAAGGCCCGCAAGCTTTGGTTCGCCGCTCTTCGGTTCGCCGCTCGACAGCCGCTTCACCTTCGACACCTTCGTCGAAGGCAGCTCGAACCGCGTCGCGCTTGCAGCGGCGAAGACGATCGCCGAAGCCGGTTCCGGCGCCGTGCGCTTCAACCCGCTCTTCATCCATTCGACGGTCGGCCTCGGCAAGACACACCTGTTGCAGGCAATTGCCAATGCGGCGGTGCAGAACCCGCGGGCTCTGCGCGTCGTTTATCTGACGGCCGAATATTTCATGTGGCGCTTCGCCACCGCCATCCGCGACAATGATGCGCTGACGCTGAAGGATTCGCTGCGCAACATCGATCTGCTGATCATCGACGACATGCAGTTCCTGCAGGGCAAGATGATCCAGCACGAATTCTGCCATCTCCTCAACATGCTGCTCGACAGCGCCAAGCAGGTGGTCGTCGCCGCCGACAGGGCGCCCTGGGAGCTGGAATCGCTCGACCCGCGTGTTCGCTCGCGCCTGCAGGGCGGTGTCGCGATCGAATTCGACGCGCCGGATTACGAGATGCGTCTCGAAATCCTCAAGCGTCGCCTGGCGGCCGCCCGGCTCGAAGATCCGTCGCTGGAAATTCCGGCCGAACTGCTCCAGCACGTCGCCCGCAACGTCACGGCCAGCGGCCGCGAACTCGAAGGCGCTTTCAATCAGCTGGTCTTCCGGCGCTCCTTCGAGCCGAACCTGTCGATCGAGCGCGTCGACGAGCTGCTCGCGCATCTCGTCGGCTCCGGCGAGCCCCGCCGTGTGCGCATCGAGGACATCCAGCGCATCGTCGCCAGGCACTACAACGTCTCGCGCCAGGAACTGGTCTCGAACCGCCGCACCCGCGTCATCGTCAAGCCGCGCCAGATCGCCATGTATCTGGCGAAGACGCTGACGCCGCGCTCCTTCCCCGAGATCGGCCGCCGTTTCGGCGGGCGCGATCACACGACCGTGCTGCATGCCGTGCGCAAGATCGAGGAGCTGATTTCGGGCGACAACAAGCTTTCGCACGAAGTCGAGCTGTTGAAGCGGTTGATTAACGAATAATCGCCCGATTTTCGCAAAGCTTTGGCGGCTGGAAGCGATTCCGGCCGTTTTCTTTTATGAGCTTTTTATTCTATACCTCCGGCCTCCCAGTGCCTGTCGCTCAAAACGGCGGCGGTATTGGAGGGACGATACAAGATGAAGAAGCGCCGAATGGCGCGTGGGAGGAATGAATGAGTTTCGAAAAGATCGCCGTTCTCGGCCTGGGCAAGGTCGGACGGCTGGCGGCGACGCTGTTGCATGAAAGCGGCTTCGAGGTCATCGGCGTCGATGCGCAATTGCCGTTGAGCGACGTTCCCTTCAAGTGCCGCGCCGGCGATATTTCCGACCCGCAGGTGGTCGGCGAGCTGCTGTCGAATGTCGAGGCGGTGCTCTCCTGCCTGCCTTACCATCTGAACATCGAATTGGCGCGCGCCGCCCATCTGGCCGGCATTCATTATTTCGACCTGACCGAAGACGTTCCCACCACCAATTTCATCATCGAACTATCAAAGACCGCCCGCGGCCTGATGGCGCCGCAATGCGGCCTGGCGCCGGGTTTCGTCGGCATCGTCGGCGCAAGCCTTGCCGACGGCTTCGATCGCTGCCGTTCGATCCGCATGCGCGTCGGCGCCTTGCCGCAGCATCCGACCGGACTGCTCGGCTATGCCTTCAACTGGTCGCCTGAGGGCGTCGTCAACGAATATCTGAACGATTGCGAGGTCATCGAGGGCGGGGTGCGCAAGCTCGTCTCGCCGATGGAATGGCACGAGACCGTCTATGTCGGAGGCGTCAAGCTCGAAGCCTTCACGACGTCTGGCGGTCTCGGCACGATGTGCGACACGATGCTCGGCAAGATCGACAATCTCGATTACAAGACCATGCGGTATCCCGGCCATATGGAGCTGATGAACTTCTTCTTCCACGAGCTTCTGATGCGCGACAAGCGCAAGCTCGCCGGCGAGATCCTGACCAATGCCAAGCCGCCTGTTGAAGACGATGTCGTCTATGTCCACGTCGCCGCCGAGGGCACGGAGAACGGCAGCCTGCGCCGCAAGGAGTTCGTCCGCGCCTATTACCCGATCGAGATTGCCGGCGCACGCCGCACGGCGATCGCCTGGACGACGTCGGCCTCCGTTGTTGCCGTCATCGAAATGGTCCGCGACGGCCTGCTGCCGGCGACCGGGTTCCTGCACCAGGAGCATATTCCGCTGGAGATGTTTTTGAAGACGCCGACCGGCAGCCTGTTCAAGGCGGGCGCCACCGGCCACGGCTGAGAAATGCTTTCCGGCGCGGCCCGCGATGTCGGCCGCGCTGGACCAATGCATTGCGTGGGCGTCAGCAGGCGAGATCGGCGACGACGGAATCGAGGATCAGCATGCCGGACGGCGTGCAGCGCAGGCGTGAATTGCCGATCCGCTCGATGAATTTGTGTTCAAGCAGGAATTCCTCGCGTTTCGGGTCGAGGTCGCGGCCGGAAAGCTGTTGCCAGCGGGCAAGATCGACGCCCTCCCTGAGCCGCAGCCCCATCAGTAGCAACTCGTCGGACTGTTCCTCGTAGCCGAGTCGTTCCTCATCGAGAATGCCGTGGCCGTCACGTTCGACCATGTCGAGCCAGGCTTCCGGCTTGCGCTCGGTCGCCGTCGCGAGCTTCTCCGGGCCACGCGTCAGCCGGCCGTGGGCGCCCGGGCCGATGCCGGCATAATCGCCGTAGCGCCAATAGGTCAGGTTATGCCGGCTTTCCGCACCCGGCCGGGCGTGATTGGAAACCTCATAGGCGGGCATGCCTTCGCGCGCCGTAATCTCCTGCGTCGCCTCGTAGAGCACTGCCGATTGCTCGCCATCCGGCACGACTAGCTTGCCGGCCTTATGCAGGCCGTAGAAGGGCGTGCCTTCCTCGATGGTCAGCTGATAGAGCGAAAGATGGTCGACCGCATAGGAGATCGCCTCCTTCAGCTCCTTTTCCCATTCCTCGACCGTCTGCTGCGGCCGCGCGTAGATCAGATCGAACGACATGCGCGGAAAAATGTCGCGCGCCAGCCGGATCGCCTTCAGCGCGTCGGCGACGTCATGCAGCCGGCCGAGGAATTTTAGATCCCGGTCGTTCAGCGCCTGCACGCCGAGCGAGACGCGATTGACACCCGCCGCCCGGTAGCCGCGGAAGCGTTCGGCTTCGACGCTCGAAGGATTGGCTTCCATGGTGATCTCGATGCCATCTGGCACATGCCAGTGCCGCGCAATGCCGTCGAGAATGGCGGAGACCGTTTCCGGTTTCATCAGCGAGGGCGTGCCGCCGCCGAGGAAGATGCTCGTCACCGTCTTCGGCCCGCTCATCGCCCGCACCGTCGCCATCTCCTTCAGGAAGGCCGCCGTAAAGCGCTCCTGATCGACCGGCTGGTGGCGCACATGGCTGTTGAAGTCGCAGTAGGGACACTTCGCCGCGCAGAAGGGCCAATGCACATAGACGCCGAAGCCGGGCTCGCCGGTATCGGGCAGCAGCGCGGCGTCGCGCGAAAGGCTTGGCGTGTCGAAATTGTCCACGGAGTGATCCTATGCCTCCAGGCAGGTTTCGACAAAGAGTTTGAAGGCGCGGGCCCGGTGCGACAGCGCCTGCGGCTTGCCGGCGCTCCAGCCGTGTTTTTCCTCGCTGCTCATTTCCCCGAAGGTGATGTCGTAACCCTCGGGCTGGAAGACCGGATCGTAGCCGAAGCCCTGGGTGCCGCGCGGCGGCCAGGCGACGCTGCCTTCCACCTCGCCGCGAAACAGCTCCGTGTGGCCGTCCGGCCAGGCAAGGCAGAGCACGCTGACGAAACGCGCGGTACGCTGTTCCGGCTTGGTCGCGCCGGCATCCTGCAGCGCCTTTTCCACCTTGGCCATCGCCATGTCGAAATCGCGCGTGCCGTCTGATGTCTCCGCCCAATTGGCGGTGTAGACACCGGGGTCGCCGTCAAGCGCATCGACCACCAGCCCGGAATCGTCCGAAAGCGCCGGCATGCCGGCGGCATTGGCCGAGGCGACCGCCTTGATCGTCGCATTCTCCTCGAAACTTGTGCCGGTTTCCTCCGGTTCGACGAAATTCAGCTCGGCAGCCGATCTGGCGGTGAAGCCGAGCGGTCCGATCAGTTCCTGGATCTCGCGGATCTTGCCGGCATTGTGGCTGGCGACGACGATGGTCTTCGTTTCAAGCTTGCGCATTCAGATGTCCTGTTCGATGCCCCAGATTTTCGCCTCCGCGCATTCCAGGCTGTTGCCCTCAGGATCGCGGAAATAGATCGAGCGGCCGCCATTCGGCCAGTGCACTTCGGATTCGATCGCCACGCCGGCCGTTCTCAGCCGTTCGGCCATCGCATCGATGTTGCGGCCGGACACCCGAAAGCAGGCATGGCCCTGTCCGGTCGTGCCGTGCGGCGGCACCTGCAGGGCATCCCGCGCCGGCGGCTTCACCGTTTCCTCAGGATTGAAGATCAGCAGAACGCCGGGGCCGCAGCGGAAGAAGACATGCCGGTTGGCGGCGCGGGCGATCTTTTCAAGTCCGAGAACGTCTTCGTAGAACGTCTCGGCCTGATCGAGATCGCGTGCATAGAGCGCCGTTTCCAACATGCCTTCCAGCATGGGGTTCATCCTTCGACGGCTTGCTTCTGCAGCGCGACCAGTTCGCCGATGCCGTTTCTGGCAAGCTGCATCAGCGAGGTGAATTCGCCCTCGCTGAACGGTGTGCCTTCGGCCGTGCCCTGGATCTCGACGATCCCGCCGGTGCCGGTCATCACGAAGTTGGCATCGGTCTCGGCCGAGGAATCTTCGAGGTAATCGAGATCGATCACCGGCTGGCTGGCGAAGATACCGCAGGAGATGGCGGCGACATGATCCTTCAGGACCCGGTCGACCTTGATCATGTTGCGGCTTTCCATCCATTTCAGGCAGTCGTAAAGGGCGATCCAGCCGCCGGTGATCGAAGCCGTCCGGGTGCCCCCATCGGCCTGGATGACATCGCAATCAAGCGTGATCTGCCGTTCGCCGAGCGCCTGCAGGTCGACGACGGCGCGTAGCGACCGGCCGATCAGCCGCTGGATTTCCTGGGTGCGGCCGCCCTGCTTGCCGGCGGCGGCCTCGCGCTTCATGCGTTCACCGGTCGCCCGCGGCAGCATTCCGTATTCGGCCGTGACCCAGCCCTTGCCGGAATTGCGCAGCCATGGCGGCGTCTTTTCTTCGAGGCTGGCCGTGCAGAGCACATGCGTATCGCCGAATTTTACCAGGCAGGAGCCTTCCGCATGCTTGGAAAAATTGCGCTCGAACGAGACCTTGCGCATCTGGTCGATCTTTCTGCCTGAAGGCCGCATTCTTATCTCCTGGGGTTTGTTGACCGCTTCTACGATTGGCGGCGCTCATTTGCAAATTCCCTTTTGCCACGGCTGCGAGTTTGACTTACTTTCGGGAAATATCATCAGCGCGGGTTCGAGAGGTTCATGGGCATCAGGTCGACATCGGTTTCGGATGCCGTTGCTGCGCTCGACGAGCGCTCCAGGGAAATTTTTCGCCGCATCGTCGAGGGTTATCTGGAGAGCGGCGAGCCGCTCGGTTCGCGCAATCTGTCCCGCCTGCTGCCGATGTCGCTGTCGCCGGCCTCGGTGCGCAACGTCATGAGCGATCTCGAGGATCTCGGCCTCATCTATTCGCCGCATACCAGCGCCGGCCGGCTGCCCACCCAGATAGGCCTGCGCTTCTTCGTCGATGCCTTCATGCAGGTCGGTGATCTCTCCGCCGAGGACCGCGCCAATATCGATCGGCAGGTGCGGGCCGAAAGCGGCGGCAATCCGGTGGAATCGATGATGAACGAGGCAAGCCGCATGTTGTCCGGCATTTCGCGCGGCGCCGGCCTGGTCATCACCTCGAAAAGCGATCCGGTGCTGAAACATGTCGAGTTCATCCGGCTTGAACCGACAAAGGCGCTGGCCGTGCTCGTCGGCGATCACGATCAGGTGGAAAACCGAATCATCGAGCTGCCGGCGGGGGTCACCTCCTCGCAGCTGGCGGAGGCGGCGAATTTTCTCAATGCCCACATGTCCGGCCAGACCCTGCCGGAGCTCCGCAAACAATTAAGCCAGCTGAAGGATAACGTCCGTCACGAGCTCGATGCCCTGTCGCGTGATCTCGTCGAGCGCGGCATCGCTGTCTGGGCCGGGAGCCCGGACGAGGGAAAGCCGACGCAGCTGATCATCCGCGGCCGCGCCAACCTGCTCGAAGGCCTCGCCGGCGCCGAGGATCTCGACCGGCTGCGCCTGCTGTTCGACGATCTCGAAAAGAAGGACAGCCTGATCGAGATCCTCAATCTCGCCGAAACCGGTTCGGGCGTGCGTATCTTCATCGGTTCGGAAAACAAGCTCTTCTCGCTGTCAGGCTCCTCGCTCATCGTCGCGCCCTATCGTGACGATGACGATCGTATCGTCGGCGCCGTCGGCGTCATCGGTCCGACGCGGCTCAATTATTCCCGCATCGTGCCGATGGTGGACTACACCGCCCAGCTCGTCTCCCGCCTTTCGCGCAATCCCCTTTGATGCCGCTTTGACGTCGCAGCCCTTCAAAGTTCGACAGCGTCCGTTGGGCATCTGACGAGAGTGGCGCTGTACAGGCGCAGAATTTTCGCTTCTTTGTCACGCAGACTTGATTTTTTTCGGTCAAACCTCGATATCGGGCGCATCTGAAGACACCAACCGGAGACCGTCATGACCGATGACACGACGAAAAACGGACCTGACGCAACTGCGGCCGATGCCGCAGCCGACGCTGCCGCCTACGTCGAGAACGATATTGCGCAGGAAGAGGCCACCCAGCCGGACCCGCTCGAGCTTTTGAAAGCCGAAAACGGCGAACTGCGCGACCGCTATCTGCGCCTTGCTGCCGAGATGGACAATCTGCGCCGGCGCACCGAGCGCGAGGTCAAGGATGCCAAGTCCTATTCCGTCGCCGGTTTTGCCCGCGACATGCTTGCCGTCTCGGACAATCTGCGCCGGGCGCTGGATGCCATCCCGCCAGAGCTCAAGGACGCGGCCGATGCCGGCCTGACGACGCTGATCGAGGGTGTGGAGATGACCGAGCGCGCCATGCTGTCGGCTCTCGAACGCCATGGCGTTCGCAAGCTGGAGCCGGTCGGCCAGAAGTTCGACCCGAATTTCCATCAGGCGATGTTCGAGGTGCCGAACCCCGACGTGCCGAACAACACCGTCGTCCAGGTCGTGCAGGCAGGCTTTTCCATCGGCGAGCGAGTGCTGCGCCCAGCCATGGTCGGCGTTGCCAAGGGCGGCCCGAAGCCAGCCGAAGCCGAGACCAATTCGGTCTTCGACGAGAAGGACGCCTGAGGTTGCCGTTGTCCTCTCTTCAAGAGACGGACATCCAAAAAATCAGATGCGGGCGAAGCGTTCGATCAAAAGATCGAAGAAGCCGTCCGCATCGACGTGGCGCATGACTTTCGCATTGCGCTTGCGCTCGGTGACATGCCACCAGTCGACGACGGTCATGCCGGCGGTGAGTTCGGAGTGAACCTCGATCTCGACATTGCAGTCCCGGCCGTTGAAAAGCTCCGGCTTCAGCAGGTAGGCGACGACTGTCGGGTCATGCAGCGGCCCGCCGTCGGAGCCGTATTTCTCGATGTCGAACCGCTCGAAGAATTCCAGCATCTCGACCATGGCCTTTGCCGGCGCCGTGCCGATCTCGGCCATGCGCTTGACCCGGTCCTTGCGGGTCAGCAATTGGTGCGTCACGTCGAGCGGCATCATCACGATCGGGACGCCCGAGCGGAAGACGATATCGGCTGCCTCGGGGTCGACATAGATGTTGAATTCGGCCGCCGGGGTGATGTTGCCGCCCTCGAAGAAGCCGCCGCCCATCATCACCAGTTCGCGGATGCGCGGGGCGATATCGGGTGCTTTCTGCAAGGCCATGCCGATATTGGTGAGCGGCCCGAGCGTGCAGAGCGTCACCGTGCCTTCCGGCTCCAGGCGCAGCGTCTCGATGATGAAGTCGACGGAATGGCCGGGCTGCAGCGCCATCGTCGGCTCGGCGAGATCAGGACCGTCGAGGCCGGTCTTGCCGTGCACATGTTCGGCGGTCACCAGCTTGCGGGCAATCGGCGCGTCGGCGCCGGCGAAAACCTTCGTCTCCGTCCGGCCGCAGAGCTCGCAGACGATGCGTGCATTGCGGCTGGTGAGCGAAAGCGGCACGTTGCCGGCGACCGTGGTGATCCCCAGTACCTGCAGCTCCTCGGGGCTGCCGAAGGCCAGCATGATGGCGGCCGCGTCGTCCTGGCCGGGATCCGTGTCGATGATGATCTTTCTTGCGTTTGCCATCCGATGCACCGTTTTCTTCATTTCTCGTCACAAATCGGCACATTCCGCGCCGGCACGTTTTGATGCGAGGCAGCAGGCGCTTTGTCAAGCAGCCGACCGCCACCACCTTAAAATTGAGGGATGGGGCAGGGACGTCGCCTGCGTCTTGCAGCGCCGGAGTGCTGTCCCCATATTAGTAGCATCCGGATGCTGCCCTTAAGGTCCGGGATGGTCGCTTGCATCAAGGACTTGAAAAGAAATGAGCCGCATTACCCCTTTCGCCAGCCCGCTGCTTCTGGGCTTCGATGCCATGGAAAAGACGCTGGAGCGCATTTCCAAGGCGAGCGACGGATATCCGCCCTATAATATCGAACGCATCGGCGCCGATAGCGGCGCGCCGGAACGTCTGCGCATTACGCTGGCGGTGGCCGGTTTCGGCGAGGAGGAACTCGATGTCTCCATCGAGGAGAACCAGCTTCTGATCCGCGGCCGCCAGGTGGAGCAGGGTGAACGGGATTATCTCTATCGCGGCATCGCCGCCCGCCAGTTCCAGCGCACCTTCGTTCTTGCCGACGGCATGCAGGTGCTTGGAGCCGGCCTGAAGAACGGTCTGCTCTCCGTCGATCTAATTCGTCCGGAACCCGCGCGCATGGTCAAGAAAATTAACATTTCGGTCTCAGAGTAGCACAACGGTTTGTCGAACCGTTGGTCCCTTCTTCCGGAGGAACAGGAATGTTGATGAAAGAAGCCACGTCTCACTTGACCAAATCCGAGCTTGCCCACATCGGCAGCGGCGAGGTCGCCTATATCAGAAAAATGCGTACCGATGAGGTCGCCAAGTGCTTTCCCGAGGCGCCGGATATCGATCCGAACGTCGACCTCTGGGCGCTCTTCGGCGCCGACGGCACGCCCATCCTTCTGACGGACAATCGCTCCAGCACCTTCTTCAAGGCTGCCGAGGACGAACTGAAGACGGTCAGCCTGCACTGACCGTCGAATGCAGTCTGTCGCGTTTCACCGCTCTTGCGGTGCATGCTCATGCTATTCGATTTGGATGCGCTCGCGGCGGATGCCGCGACATGGGTGCGGTGCCTCGTTAGACGTTTTTTCCGTATTCGATGAGGTGGAAAGGCCGGCAGATCTCTGCTGCGACCTGTCGTTAGATCTTGTTGGCCCTCAGATCTTCCCGAATGTCAGATAGGCCGAAGAGCGGCCCTCGCGCCGTGCCTTGGCCTCGTAGCGCGTGCTCGGCCAGCCCTCGTAGGGTGTCAGCCAATCCGCAGCATTGTCGGCCATCCAGTCGAAGCCGCCATGGTCGCGGCATTTGATCAGCGTCCAGTTCACATAGGTGTCGATGTCGGAGGCAAAGCAGAACAGGCCGCCGGGCTTCAGCACGCGATGAAAGCGGTCGAGATTGGTCTTCGAGACGAAGCGGCGTTTCCAGTGCTTCCGCTTCGGCCAGGGGTCGGGATAGAGCAGATCGATCTGATCGAGCGAAGCGGCCGGCAGCCAGTCGAGCAGCTGCGTCGCGTCGTCATTATAGACGCGAATATTGCGCGCACCGGTTTCGCCGATGCGCGACAACAGCTTCTGCATGGAATTGACGAAGGGCTCGACGCCGATGAAGCCGGTCGAAGGTGTCTCGAGGGCGCGGTGGATCAGGTGTTCGCCGCCGCCGAAACCGATTTCCAGCCGCAATCTCTCGACCGGAGCCGGGAAGAGGGAAGTCAGCGGCCCCAGTGGAGCCGCTGAAAGATCGATAAGGAATGCCGGCAGCAGACTGTTCAGCGTCTCGGCCTGCTGTTCGCGCAGGGCCTTGCCCTTGCGGCGACCGAAGAAGGCTTCCGTCGCCCGGCCGCGGCGTTCCATATCCGTCATGCTTTATCTCAGGCCTTCACGCTTTCCTTGAGCGCCTTCACGAGGTCGGTGCGCTCCCAGGAGAACGAGCCGTCGCGGCCGGCCTTGCGGCCGAAATGGCCGTAGGCAGAGGTCTTCGCATAGATCGGCTTGTTGAGGTCGAGATGGCGGCGGATGCCGGAGGGAGACAGGTCCATGTTCTTGCGGATCGCCGCTTCGACCTGATCTTCGCTGAACTTGCCGGTGCCGTGCAGGTCGACATAGATCGACAGCGGCTGGGCGACGCCGATCGCGTAGGAGATCTGGATCGTGCAGCGGTCGGCAAGGCCGGCGGCGACGACGTTCTTGGCGAGGTAGCGGGCGGCATAGGCAGCCGAACGGTCGACCTTCGTCGTGTCCTTGCCGGAGAACGCACCGCCGCCATGCGGAGCCGCACCGCCGTAGGTGTCGACGATGATCTTGCGGCCGGTGAGGCCCGCATCGCCGTCCGGCCCGCCGATGACGAACTTGCCGGTCGGGTTGATGTACCAATTGCAATCGTCAGCGATCTTCAGTTCGCCGAGCGCTTCGCGGATATAGGGCTCGACGACGGCGCGGACCTTGTTCGAATCCCAGCTTTCGTCGAGATGCTGGGTCGAAAGCACGATCGAGGTTGCTTCCGACGGCTTGCCGTCGACGTAGCGCACGGTCACCTGGCTCTTGGCGTCGGGACCGAGCTTGGCGACTTCGCCGTCGCCCTTCTTGCGGGCAGTTGCCAGCAGCTGCAGGATCTTGTGGGAATAATAGATCGGCGCCGGCATCAGGTCCGGCGTTTCGCGGCAGGCGTAACCGAACATGATGCCCTGGTCGCCGGCGCCCTCGTCGCCCTGCTGGTCGGCGGCGCTGTCGACGCCCTGCGCGATGTCGGCCGACTGCGAGTGCAGCAGCACGTCGATCTTTGCCTTCTTCCAGTGGAAGCCGTCCTGCTCGTAGCCGATATCCTTGATGGCGCGGCGGGCGGCGGCCTTGAACTTCGAAGGATTGATGACGTCCTTGCCATGCTTGTCCTTCTTCATCAGGCTCGGCGGCAGGCGGACTTCACCGGCGATGACGACGCGGTTAGTCGTCGCCAGCGTTTCGCAGGCAATGCGAACGCCCCACGGATTGACGCCGGTCTTGGCCGCTTCGCGGTAGACCAGATCGACGATCTCGTCGGAGATGCGGTCACAAACCTTGTCCGGATGACCTTCGGCAACAGATTCGCTGGTAAAGAGATAATTCGCGCGCATTCCGGGATTCCCCTCAAAGAACAAAAGCTCGCTAGTAGGTACTCAGTTCGAGACCCGATGACAAGCGCAGAAGGACATAAATATATCTTTATATCTGCGGCAAAGTGACAAATTTTGCCCCAAAAACGCAAAAAAGCGGCCTTTCGGCCGCCTTTCGAATTCTGCGATGGAGCTGGCTCAGTCGGAGTCGGCCTCAGCGGCCAATGCCTTCACCAGCTCCACGACCTTGCGGCGAACCTTGGGATCGGAAATCTTGACGAAGGCGCGGTTGAGCTGCAGGCCTTCCGAGGAAGAGAGGAAATCGACGACGTAATTCGAGCTGGAAGTTTCCATCCCGCCGGCGCCGGAATTTTCGCCGGGCGCGTCCTCGAAGAAAAAGGAAACCGGGACATTGAGGATGTTCGAGATATTCTGCAGACGGCTTGCGCCGACGCGGTTGGTGCCCTTTTCGTATTTCTGGATCTGCTGAAAGGTAATGCCGAGGCTTTCCCCGAGTTTTTCCTGGCTCATGCCCAGCATTGTTCGGCGAAGGCGAATACGGCTGCCAACGTGGATGTCGATCGGATTAGGCTTCTTTTTGTTTTCAATCATGGTCGTGCCCTAGCTAAGAATTTCAACCTGTTTCTAACCGGCATGCCCCTGATCCATCCCAAACGCCACGTTGCAAGCGGTGAGAACCACCTTTGCACATCCATTCAGAACGCCGATTGTCATCACTATGCAATTTTAGGGGTTTTTGGTCAATTCAGCCCGGAAATAAAACCTCTACGAGAAACCAGCGCAATCAAAATGAGCAGCGCCTCGGTCAACCAGAAGTGTGTTTGCAGGGGGAATGTCGTTCCAGCCTCTCCGCCGAACCTATCAAGAGTTGCATCAATAAAGCCGATTTCCTCGAGACCGAGGCCCGCAATTATTTCCCCATGTGCATTCACAATTGCTGAAATGCCGCTATTGGCGTCGCGAATCAGCGGCAGCCCGGTTTCGACCGCCCGCACTCGCGCCTGCTGGAAGTGCTGATAGGGGCCGGGTGTCGCACCGAACCAGGCATCATTGGTGATGTTGAGGATCGCATTGGCGTCTTTGATGTCGCCGGTCATTTCATCGGGGAAAATGATCTCGTAGCAGATCAGCGGATAGAGATTGAGCCCGCCGGGCAGCGCCAGCAGGTGGCGGCTGGCAGCCGCCGAAAACCCGCCCGGCATCTCGACGACGTTCTGGATGCCAAATTCGGTGAGCAGGTCCTCGAAGGGCAGGTATTCGCCGAAAGGCACCAGATGCACCTTGTCGGAGGCAGCGATGATCTGACCGCGGCCGTCGATGACATAGATGGAATTATAGTAGCGTGTCGGCGTGCCCGGTCCCATTTCCTCGGCGCGGACGGCGCCGGCGATCAGGATCTGGTTGTCGTCGAGCGTATCGGCGATCCGCATCAGCGCATCCTGGTTGTCGGTGAGGATGAAAGGGATCGAGGTTTCCGGCCAGACGATGATATCGGGCTTCCGTCCGCCATTCTTCGGCGCTTCGGCCGACAGCTTCAGATGGGTCTCGAAGATCGCATTGCGGTCGGCGTCGTTGTCCATCTTCTCCGCCTGATCGATGGCAGGTTGCACCAACCGCACCACCGGCCGCTTGTCCTCGGGCAAGGCGTCGGGCCGCGGTGCGAGATAGAGGGCATAAGCGCCATAACCGAGATGGGCGGCAAACAGCAGGGCGGCGAGCGCGATGCCGCCGCGCGCGCCTTGCCGCGTGCCGGCAAGGGCAGGCGCGGAAAAAATGAAGACGGCAAGTGCCGTCACCCCCATCACCCCGATCACATGCGCCGACTGCATCATCAGCGGAACGGGCATCATGCCGTAGCCGATGGCGTTCCAGGGAAAGCCGGTCAGGATGACGCTTCGAAGCCATTCCATCAGCCCGAAGCCGGCCGCAAGTGCGGCGATCCGTCCCATCCCATCAGACCAGAAGATGCGGGCAATGGCGGCTGCCAGCCCGTAGAAAATCGCAAGACAGGCCGGCAACCCGAGAATTGCCAAGGGCAACGCCCAGGCGAACTCCTCCTGATCGACCAGCAGCGCATGGCCGAGCCACCAGAGACCAGCGACGAAATAACCGAAGCCGAACAGCCAGCCGGTGGCAAAGGCCGGCCACAGTCTGCCGACCAGGCCGCTTTCAGGCGCCGCCGCCGCCCCGTCGATCAGCCAGACGAGCAGGGTGAAGGAGAGGAACATTGCCGCAAAAAAGCCGAAAGGCGGCAGCGCCAGCACGGCGAATGCTCCGGCGGCGATGGCCAGCAGCGACCGTTTGAACCCCCAGACGAGGATAACCCTGTCCGCAAGCCGCTCCATGCGCACTCCCATCAAACCGCGAATCAACCCATTCGCAGTCTTTCAAAAAAGCGGCTCTTTGTCCTGCTAGAGCATGATGCCGAAAAGTGTGAGCGGTTTTCGGACGACATCATGCTCTAACTCTTTAATTGAGAACAGATCGCCCGGAAGTGTGCAGCGGTTCCGGGATAGCGACATGCATAAAAAACAGCTGAAGCGCGTCACAGCAATCAAACTGAATGCCACGCGCTTTAGTTGGCGGTCGATTCCGCCGACCGGTCGTCGCCGACGTCGGAGCCGGGCGCGATGTCGCCATCGACTTTGGCGCGGCGGCGGATCGCGTGGCGCTTGCGGGTGATGCGCAGCCGCTTGATGCGGCGCGGATCGGCGTCGAGGATGTGGAATTCGAAGCCGGGCAGCGCCTGGACGACCTCGCCGCGCACCGGGATGCGGCCGAGCGCGGAGAAGATCAGGCCGCCCAGCGTATCGACCTCGTCGACCTGCTCGCTGATGTCGAAATCCGGCCCGATCGCTGCGGCGATCTCTTCCAGTTCGACGCGGGCGTCGGCGATGAAGACGTCTTCGGCGACCCGCTTGAACATCACCTCTTCGTCGTCATGTTCGTCGTCGATGTCGCCGACCACCATTTCGACGATGTCCTCATGCGAGGCGAGCCCGTCGGTGCCGCCATATTCGTCGATGACGAGCGCCATCTGCGTGCGGTTCACCTGCATGCGGCGCAACAGGTCGGATGCCAGCATCGACGGCGGCACGAACAGGATCTTGCGGATGATGCCGGCTTCCGTCAGCGTCTTCTGCAAGTCGACGCGGGCGAGGTCCAAATTGGGCTTGGCCAGACGCGTGGTCTTCTGGATGTTTTCGGGCGCAACCTCGATCGCCGGCAGCGCCGGCAGGCTAGCGGCCGGTTTCGTCGGGCCGCGGCGCTTGTTGCGCGCCTGCTTGGCGACATAAGAGAGCAGGTCGCGGATATGCACCATGCCGCGCGGATCGTCGAGCGTATCGGCATAGACGGGCATGCGCGAGCGGCCGGATTCCTCAAACAGGATCATCAGTTCGCCGATGGTGATGTTCTGATCGACCGCCTCGATATCGGCGCGCGGCACCATCACGTCGGCGACGCGCACCTCACGAAAGCGCAGGATGTTGTGCAGCATTGCCCGTTCGTCGGGCGAAAAGGCATCGTCGCCGTGCGCATCGGTCATCAGCGCGTCGGCAAGATCCTCACGCAGCGAGCCCTGCTGCGGACGGAGGATGCGCGCGGCGCGCGACCAGAAGGATTGGGATCGGCCGGATGGCCGACTACTGCCTGCCTCGTCCGAAGAGGAGGATGGCTCGGAGTCCTTGGCGTCTGCCGCCGGCTTCGTCGTAAAGTCGCTCATGGTTCCATTTTAAGGTCTTGACCCTCGTAGGGATCAGATAGGCCGAGCTGCGCCAAAATGCGAGTCTCCAGCCCCTCCATAATTTCGGCTTCGGCACTATTCATATGGTCGTAGCCGAGAAGATGCAAGAAACCGTGCACCAGAAGGTGGGTCAGGTGGTCGTCGAAACTCTTTTCGAGCTCGCCGGCTTCCCGCTCCACCGTCTCCCGAGCGACGATGATGTCGCCGAGCATCGGACCGGGCATCTTGCCGGGCTGAACCGGAAAGGCCGGAAAGGACAGCACATTGGTCGCCTTGTCCTTGCCGCGCCATTCGGCGTTGATGTCCTGGATCGAGGCGTCGTCGGTGAAAACAAGCGAAACCTCGGGCGGCATCGTCGGGAACGGTTGCTTCTCGCTGTCGCGGAGATAGACCACGGCTGCGCCGAGCACGCGTTCGCAAAACGACAGCAGCGTCTCCTCGCCCGGCCAGCCGATGTCCTCGACGCTGATCTGGATGTCGAGTTCGGCCATCAGTCCTGCCGGCTGACTGCTTCGGTTTCGACGGCATAGGTCGAATCATAGGCCCTGACGATGCGCCCGACCAGCGGATGGCGGACGACGTCCGTATCCTTGAAGCGCACGATCGAGATGCCCTCGACGCCGTTCAGTAGCTGCAGCGCCTCGACGAGACCGGATTTGACGCCGCGCGGCAGGTCGATCTGGCTCGGGTCGCCGGTGATGATCATCCGGGCATTTTCGCCGAGACGCGTCAGGAACATCTTCATCTGCATCGATGTCGTGTTCTGCGCCTCGTCGAGGATGATGGCGGCGTTGGCAAGGGTGCGGCCGCGCATGAAGGCGAGCGGCGCGATTTCGATGACGCCGGCGGTGATCGCCCGATCGACCTTGTCGGCGGGGATCATGTCGTAGAGTGCGTCATAGAGCGGGCGAAGATAGGGGTCGACCTTTTCCTTCATGTCGCCGGGCAGGAAGCCGAGGCGCTCGCCCGCTTCGACGGCAGGGCGCGACAGGATAATTTTTTCGACGGCGCCGCGCTCCAGCAACTGGGCGGCATGGGCGACGGCGAGATAGGTCTTGCCGGTGCCGGCCGGGCCGACGCCGAAGACCATTTCGGCGCGTTCCAGCGCCCTGATATAGGCGTCCTGCGTCGGCGTGCGGGCGATGATCGTCTTCTTGCGGGTGGAAACCTGTGCCATCGTCAACTTGGCCTTGCGCTCCATTGTGGGAAGGCTGAGCTGATCGTCGGCGGCGACCGCCATGCGGATTGCGCCCTCGACGTCGGATCGTTCCACGCTGCCGCCTTTCTGAAGTTTTTCGTAGAGATAGTCGAGCGTGCGCCGCGCCTGGTTGGTGGTCACGACATCGCCGGTGATAACGACCGAATTGCCGCGCGCCCGAGCATCGATGTTGAGCCGTTCCTCGAGTAGCTTGAGGTTCTGGTCGAATTGACCGAAGAGTTCGCTGGCGAAGCGATTGTTCTCGAACGTCAGGACAAAGTGATTGGAGTCGCTTGGCGTGCGGGGGGGGTGGCGCGGTGAAGAAGAAACCAATTCTTGTCCGTTCAAGCGGTCAGGCTCCTTGGGTTAAACCGCAGCCTCTGCGCGTTCGGCAAACAGGCTGTTGGTTCCGGTTCCGGTGATTCGCACTTTAATAATGTCACCGATTTGCGATGCTTTTGCATCAACATTCACTGATTGAAGCCAGGGAGAACGGCCGATTAGCTGTTCCGGCATGCGACCGGGCTTTTCGAGCAACAGATCAATCTCTTTGCCGATGCAGGATTCGGCAAATTCCTGCTGCTGCTTCAGGAGAAGCGCTTGCAGGCGTTCCAGCCGTTCTGCCTTGATCTCTTCCGGCACCTGGTCCTTCAGCTCCGCGCCGGGCGTGCCCGGCCGTGTCGAGTATTTGAACGAGAAGGCCTGTGCATAACGGACCTCCTCCACAAGCCGGAGTGTATCCTCAAAATCGGCGTCTGTCTCCCCCGGAAAGCCGGTAATGAAATCGCCCGACAGCGCAATATCGGGCCGCACCGCGCGGATGCGCCCAATCAACGTCAGGTATTCGGCTGCCGTATGGCGCCGGTTCATCGCTTTGAGGATACGGTCGGAGCCTGATTGCACCGGCAGGTGCAGATAGGGCATCAGCGCCCCGAGGTCGCGATGGGCGTTGATCAGCCGGTCGTCCATGTCGCGCGGATGGCTTGTGGTATAACGCAGCCGCGCAAGGCCGGAGATCTCGGCAAGGCGGTAGAGCAAGTCGCCGAGGCTCCATGCCTCGCCCTGCAGCCCGGCGCCGTGCCAGGCATTGACGTTCTGCCCGAGCAGGGTGATTTCGCGCACCCCGCCTTCGACGAGCTTTTCGGCTTCCTCGACGATCTGAGAAACCGGCCGCGACACTTCCGAGCCCCGCGTATAGGGCACGACGCAGAAGGTGCAGAACTTGTCGCAGCCCTCCTGCACCGTCAGGAAGGCGGTGACGCCGCGGGCGCGGATCTTGCGGCTCTCGGGGATCGGCAGATGCTCGAACTTGTCCTCGATCGCATATTCCGTATCGACGACGCGCTGGCCCTCTTTGGCCCGGCGCAGCGCCTCCGGCAGGCGGTGGTAGGTCTGCGGGCCGATGACGACGTCGACGGCAGGCGCCCGGCGCAGGATCTCCTCGCCTTCGGCCTGGGCGACGCAGCCGGCAACGCCGATCATCATCTCCCTTCCGTCCGCTGCCTTCCTCTTTTTCATGTCGCGCAGCCGCCCGAGCGCCGAATAGACCTTCTCGGCCGCCTTTTCGCGGATATGGCAGGTGTTGAGCAGAACCAGGTCCGCCTCTTCCATGTCCTCGGTCGGCTCATAGCCATCGCGGGCGAGCGCATCGCTCATGCGCATAGAATCGTAGACGTTCATCTGGCAGCCATAGGTCTTGATGAAGACCTTGCGGCTGTTGCTGCCGTCGGCGACGATCGGCTTCGGGGCCTGGAGAAGGGCGCTGTCCTGTGTCATGGCGCGCTATTTAGTGGTTTTTGCCGTCCGAGAAAATCGAAATCTTGAGTCAGGAGATTTCCCGCCCGCGCAGGCAGCTGTTCAACAGGTTGCGGATACGCAAGGCGATCGTGCCGCTCACCTCCTTGCGATTGGTGTCGGCGCGGTAATCCACCGCCTCGCCGAAGCAAACCTCGGCGTCGATCGCGCCGCATCGCACGATATCGATCAGATGCGGCAACAGCTCGATATCCCCCGGCCAGGCGGCCAGCGGCCGATGATAGCGGCCCATGGCGATGCCGTGCACCCTGGTGTAGGCAATTGCCACCGGCTGCACCACGACGGTTCCCGTCGGTGAAGCGGGCACCGCCATCGCAGCAGCGCCGAACAGCGAGGATTTGACCTCCAGCAGCCGGTTGCCGTCGGAAGTCGTCCCTTCCGGGAAGAGCACGACGATCTCGCCGTCGGCCATTCGCCCGGCGATCTCGTTGGCCTGGTGGCCGGTCCTGCGCTTCTCCTCGCGCACGACGAAGACGCTCTTCTGCAGCTTGGCGAGCGTGCCGAAGATCGGCCAGTCGGCCACCTCGATCTTGGCAATGAAGGCGACGTCGGCAACCGCCGACATCACCATGATGTCGAGCCAGGACGAGTGGTTGGAACAGAGCATCAGCGGCCGACGCTCCTCCAGCCTGCCGGTGACACGGATGCGGACGCCGAGACAATAGCAGACGATACGGTGCCAGGCGCGCGGAAGCCTGCGGCGCAGCCGCCAGTCAAAACGCAGGGCAAGCAGCTGCAGCGGCATGAGCACGATGCTGACGGCGAGGATGACGACCGCAGCAAGCCCGATGCGCAGCCAGGCGATCAAATGCTGGTCTCCCGGGGGGCCATTGCTTCAGAGATCTTCCTTCTTCAACGGAACGCCGTAGAGCTCGAGCCGGTGGTCGACCAGCCGGAAGCCATGCTCGCGGGCAATGCGTTCCTGCAGCGCCTCGATCTCCGGCGAGCGGAATTCGATGACCGTGCCGGTCTTCAGGTCGATCAGGTGGTCGTGATGCTCTTCCGGCACCGTTTCGTAGCGCGAGCGCCCGTCGCGGAAATCGTGGCGGGCGATAATGCCGGCATCCTCGAACAGCTTCACGGTGCGATAGACGGTCGAAATCGAAATCTTCGCATCGACCTTCACCGAGCGGCGGTAGAGTTCTTCCACGTCGGGATGATCCTCGGAATCTTCGAGGATGCGCGCGATCACGCGGCGCTGCTCGGTCATGCGCATGCCGCGTTCGGTGCAAAGCTCCTCAAGGGTCTTGGCTACATCAGACATGGCCCGCCTGTAAAATATCCGTGTTTCGACAACGCCGCGCGGTGCTTGCGCCGGCCTGCATGTCATCTCGCTGCAAGGCAACTACCGAAGAACGCGCTTCATGACAAGCGCCGTGGAGAGGGCGCCATTGTCCTGCTTGTAGTAACCCTTGCGTTCGCCGACCTTTTCGAAGCCGAGCTTGCGATAGAGGCCAAGGGCCGCGGTATTGCCGTTGTCGACCTCGAGGAACATGCTCTCGCCGCCGCGTGCGCGCGCTTCCCGGATCGCCGCCTGCATCAGCCGCCAGCCGAGCCCGGAACGGGCGACTTTCGCCTGCACGGCGATCGTCAGGATCTCCGCCTCGCCGGCGACATGGCGGGCAAGGATGAAGCCGGGAAGCGGCTTTTTCAGAAAGGCATTGGTCTGGCGCGCGACGAAGCCGAACACGGTGTCCTGCATAAGCAGGCCGTGAAATTCACCATCGCCCCAGGGTCGGGCAAAGCGCTCCCCATGCAGGACGGCGACATCGCGGCAATCCTCGCGCTCCATGGCGATGATTTCGAATTCCGGCTTCAGCGTCAGGTAGGATTCCAGCATGGTCACACTCGTCGGGCGA
Organism: Rhizobium sp. NZLR11; assembly: GCF_019685115.1. Classification (NCBI taxonomy): domain Bacteria; kingdom Pseudomonadati; phylum Pseudomonadota; class Alphaproteobacteria; order Hyphomicrobiales; family Rhizobiaceae; genus Rhizobium; species Rhizobium sp. NZLR11. Next base: position 175,254 of record NZ_JABDWD010000008.1, read on the forward strand.
TTGCATACCCGGCCTGCGGCTTGGCGTCGGGTCCGCGCAGATAAAGGGGCTTCGGCTTTCCGGCATCCAGGGAGGCGGCAGCACCGAGGCGCGCCACGACAGAGATCGGGAAACTGTTGCTGTGATCGCCGCCGGCGCCGGCCTTCAGCAGCGGCGTCGCCGAACCGGTGATCTCGCCGTCGAAGTCTCTAGCAAAAGCCTGCGCCTCTGCAACGCTTAACGCCCGTGGCGCGTCGAGAGACGAACCGTCTGATGAAAAGGCCTGGAGGTAGATTTCGCCCCGTTTGGCGTCCATCGCTGCCAGCACGGGGCGATGAGGCGTCTTCTCGCGCTGGGCTGATGCCATGACCTCGAGCGTCGTGACGCCGACGGCGGGCACATTGAGGGAAAGCGCAAAACCCCGGGCTGCGGCAACGCCGACACGGATACCGGTAAACGAGCCGGGGCCGATGGTGACGGCAATCCGGTCGATATGAGAAAGTGCCAGCCCCGCCTGATCGAGTGCGCGATCAACGATATCGATCAGATGTTCAGCATGCCCCTTGCCGATCATGTCCGATGCCTCCCCCAGCATCGTATTCCTGCCGCTGTCGTAAACGGCGGCAGCGCAGTCTACACCTGCCGTGTCGAGCGCCAGAACAATCATGCCATCAATTTCCGAAAAATCTATTGTCGCTTGAACATAAATCCGTCTGGCCGAACGAGAGATGAACGGCCGGACGGATCCAAGCTTTTAAGCGGCAATCACTTCCTGCACTTCCGGGACGAAATGGCGCAGCAGGTTCTGGACGCCGTGCTTCAGCGTTGCCGTTGAAGACGGGCAGCCGGCGCAGGAACCCTTCATGTTCAGATAGACCTTGCCGTCCTTGAAGCCGCGGAAGGTGATGTCGCCGCCGTCTTGGGCAACGGCGGGGCGCACGCGGGTCTCCAGAAGCTCCTTGATGGTCAGCACGATCGATTCATCGCCCTCGTCGAAGAATTCGTCGCCGGCATCGACGTCTTCCGAAAGCATGGAGGCATCGCCCATGACCGGCTTGCCGGACATGAAATGCTCCATGATCGAGCCTAATATAGCCGGCTTAAGATGCTGCCATTCGGCATCATCCTTGGAGACGGAAATAAAATCATAGCCGAAATAGACGCCGGTGACGCCGGGGATTTCGAACAGGCGGGCGGCGAGCGGCGAAGCCTCAGCCTCCTCGGCGCTGCGGAACTCGGCCGTGCCGTTTTCCATCACCACCTTGCCCGGCAGGAACTTCTGCGTGGCGGGGTTCGGCGTGGCTTCGGTCTGAATGAACATCTGGGTCTCCATGCGGCTGGCCCATGGCTTCGCCGTCTTTAGAATTCTTCAAAAGAAGATAAGCCCATTGCCGGTTCCATTCAAGAGATTTTTACTCAAGAAATTGTCAGCAGAGGGCGTCGATTTCCTCGTTGGTCAGCGTATCCGGCAACACGGTTACCGGGATCGGAAACGCCGCCGCGCGGCCGGCAACCGACGAAACCAGCGGTCCCGGACCTTCCTTCGCCGAACCGGCAGCCAGAACTAGGATCGCCACATCGCGGTCTTCCTCGATCACGGCGTTGATCTGTTCGGCCGCACTGCCCTCACGGATGACGACCTCAGGCTCGATGCCGATCGTCTCGCGCACGATCTGGGCGATCTTGGCAACGACCGCTTCGGCCTCTTCACGGGCTTCCGCCCGCATGATCGCCTCGACGCCGAGCCATTGCTGAAAATCCCCGTCGGGGATGACATAGAGCAGCACCAGCCCGCCATTGGAATTCTTCGCGCGCCGGCCGGCATAATGAACGGCGCGCTGGCATTCGGGTGTACCGTCGATCACCGCCATGAATTTGCGGCGATGACCTTCGAGCCGTGAGAGTCGCTTCGATACCATGGCGCGGACTCTGACACCCGAAGCGGAAAATTTGCAAGCCCAGTTTTTCCTCTTCTCCCCCCGGCAGAATGTTCCCTTCTCTCCAGACGAAGGTCCCCTTCGCCCCTGGGTGGGGAGAAGAACAGATCACCCTCAGTAGAGGAAGCCGATGACGTCGCGGACCTGGCTCATCGTCACCTCGGCGCGGGCCCTGGCGCGTTCGCCGCCCTTGCGCAGGATCGCGTCGATATGGCTGGTGTCGTCCATCAGCCGGCGCATCTCGCCGGTGATCGGCGCCATCACATGGATGGCGAGATCGACCAGTGCCGGCTTGAAGACGGAGAACTGCTGGCCGCCGAATTCGGCAAGCACGTCGGCCTTCGACTTGTCGGCAAGGGCCGCATAGATTGCTACCAGATTGTCGGCTTCCGGGCGGCCCTGCAGCCCGTCGATCTCGCTCGGCAGGCCGTCCGGATCGGTCTTTGCCTTGCGGATCTTCTTCGAGATCGCGTCCTCGTCGTCCATCAGGTTGATGCGGGAGAGGTCGGAAGGGTCGGATTTCGACATTTTCTTGGTGCCGTCACGCAGCGACATGACGCGCGGCGCCGGCCCGCCGATCAGCGGTTCGACCATCGGGAAATAGGCATGCACCGGCTCGTTGCCGACGGTGATGTCGACCCCATAACCGGTCCTGCTGATATGCTCGGCATAATCGAGGTTGAACTTCATCGCGATGTCGCGGGCAAGCTCCAGATGCTGCTTTTGATCCTCACCGACAGGCACATGGGTGGCGCGATAGACGAGAATGTCGGCGGCCATCAGGCTAGGATAGGCGTAGAGACCGAGCGAAGCCTGTTCGCGATCCTTGCCGGCCTTGTCCTTGAATTGCGTCATGCGGTTCATCCAGCCGATGCGGGCGACGCAATTGAAGATCCAGGCAAGTTCGGCATGCTGCGGCACGGCCGACTGGTTGAAGACGATATGCTTTTCCGGATCGATGCCGGCGGCGATGAAGGCGGCGGCGATCGAGCGCGTCTGGCTCGGCATGTCCTCATGCACGAGCTGGGCGGTGAGCGCATGCATGTCGACGACGCAGTAGATGCAGTCATTGCCGTCCTGCAGCGCCACGAACCGCCGGATGGCGCCGAGATAATTGCCGAGATGCAGATTGCCGGTCGGCTGCACGCCGGAGAATACGAGTTTCTTGAATTCGCTCATGTCGTCCTCAATAGGCTGGTGGAGGGCCCACAGCTTTTAGATGGCTGCATTTGCAACAGGGCTTTCGCCCGTGTTGCTAACGCCGCGGCTTATGCACGGGCAACCGGCCGCAATCAAGGGGTTCAGCCTGCGGCATGCTGGATCAGATCGAAGCTGTTGCCGTAGGGATCGGCAAACACCGCAACCGTGCCGTAGACCTCATGTCGCGGCTCTTCCAGAAAGCGCACGCCGGCCGCAAGCAGTGCGGCATGGTCGCGGGCAAAATCGTCGGTCTTCAGAAAGAAGCCGACACGGCCGCCGGTCTGATTGCCGATCGCCGCGCGCTGCGTCGCATCTGTCGCCTGCGCCAGCAGAAACGCGGCTCCATCTCCAACCATGGCCCCACCCTTCGGCTTCACCACCACCCAGCGCTTTCCCTCCAGCTGCGTCTCGTCCTGCAGGCAGTCGAAACCGAGGCAATCGCAATAGAAAGCCTTGGCGCGGTCGTAGTCGTCGACGACGAGGGTGACGAGGAAAAGCGACTGGATCGTCATGTTATATCTCCCGATTGAGACGTTTATTCCAATTTGGATCGGCGATATCCACGGTTTTAAGCCAAAATGATCAAGCTGATTACTCATAATTGAGTATAAAATTTCACAGAAAAGCTTTTATTGAAATGAAAATCCTCTACCGCGCAGTAGCGGCCCAATGGTCGCCGCGTCAACCGCCCGGAGGGACCATGCAGAACGCCAGTTTGCTCGCCATGGCAGGCCTTTTCGCCCTACAATCAGCAACCAACGCCGTCGGTCAAGACAGCAAACGACCGGTCCTCCATCTTCCCAGCCAGGATGCACGCCTCGCCTATACGGTCCAGACCGTCAGTGTTCGTGCCGGTTGTTTTCCCGAGCGTCTTCGGGCGGTCCTGTCGCATATCGCCGCAAAAACCGGGCGCCGGCCAATGATCACCTCCGGCCTCCGGCCGCATCCCAGCCGCCATGGATCCCTGCACGGAAAATGCCTGGCGGCCGATATCAGAATGCCGGGCCTCTCGGAGCGCATCATCATCGCGGCCGCCAGAAGTGCGCCTGGCATTGGCGGCATCGGCACCTATTGCAACGGTATCGTTCATGTCGACGTCGGACCGCAGCGGCGATGGGTCGATTGTTAAGGCAGGTGCTGCTCGGCCTTGTGCAATGGTTGTCCGGGTTTTGCCCTCAAGATTACCCCTCACCCTAACCCCACCAGGGCCGAGCCAACGGTCTCGACCCGTCCTTCGGACCCCCGTGAAAAACGGGGAGAGGGGACGTGCCCTGCGAAATGCTGGTGAGGAACAGAGGGGTTGCCGCTATCCCCTTCGCCCCGCAAGCGGGGAGAAGGTGCCGGCAGGCGGATGAGGGGCAGGCACCGGCAATCTCCTTAGCCTTGCGGGTCCTTTGCCGGCGCCGGCTTGCGGTTCAGATTGCGCCGGATCATGCCGAGATTTGCTCCGCCGATCAGGAAGGCGGCGGCGAAATAGACCAGCATGGCAATCGCAATCAGCAGCCCGAGGGTGCCGACCTTGGTCAGAAGCGGCGCGCCGGAGGCAAGCGAGGGCGCAAAGTGCTGCTTGAGGAAGACGATCGCCGCACCCATCACGGCTGCGGCGACGATCAGCAGGACGGTGCGTTTTGCCAGCGCCCATTCCCATGTCAGATGGCCGCGGCGCAGAAGCGTGGTGAACAGCAGCACGGTGCTGATCCAGCCGGCGGTGGCTTCGGCAACGGCGATGCCGGGCGCGCCCATATAGGGAAAGAGGGTCAGCGCCGTGGCGCAGTTGGTGGCCACCGCGATTGCCGAAAAGCGCATCGGCGTCTTGGTGTCCTCGCGCGCATAGAAGCCGGGCTGCAGCGCCTTGATCAGCACGAAGGCCGGCAGGCCGATGCCGTAGATCGCCAGGATCGAGCCGACGACGGCGGTGTTTTCCTGATGGAAGGCGCCGCGCTCGTAGAGCACGCGGATGATCTCGTCGGAGAGGATCCACAGCGCGAAGGCGGCGGGGATGGTCAAAAACAGCACGAATTCGATCGAGCGGTTCTGCAGGTTTCCGGCTTCGCGCAGATTGCCGCCCTTCAGCGCCCGGGCAAGTTCCGGCAGCAGCACCACGCCGACGGCAACGCCGACGACGCCGAGCGGCAGCTGGTAGATCCGGTCGGCATATTGCAGCGCTGCAATCGCGCCCTCGCGAGAGGAGGCGATCGCCTGGCCGATCAGCTGGTTGATCTGGGTGATGCCGCCGGTCACTGCAGCCGGCACCGCCAGGATCAGCAGCCGCTTGACGTTCGGGGTCATCTTCGGGAAGCGGAAGCCGATGCTCATGCCGGCCGCAAGCACGCCGACATAGACGACGGCGAGCTGCAGGACGCCGGCGGCAAGAACGCCAAAGGAGAGATACCAGGCCGTCGTCAGCGGATCGGCACCGGTATGGAGCGCATAAAACAGCGCCCCGATCATCACCACGTTGAGGAAGACCGGCGCGATGGCCGCGGCGAAGAAATGGTGCAGCGAATTCAGCATGCCGCTCATCATCGCCGTCAGCGACATGCACATCAGATAGGGAAACATCACCGCCGCCATGCGGATGGTGATCGAGAATTTGTCGGGATCGTCGGCAAAGCCCGGTGCAATGACGAAGCGCACCAGGAGCGGCATGGCAAGCTCCATCACGATGGTGATGAGCAGCAGCACCGAAAACAGCACGCCGAAGACTTCTTCCGAAAAGCGCTTGGCGCCATCGGTGCCGTTCGCCTCGATCTCCTTGGCAAAAAGTGGCACGAAGGCGGCGTTGAAGGCGCCTTCGGCAAACAGCCGGCGAAACAGGTTCGGAAAGCGGAAGGCGGCATAAAAGACGTCGGCCATCGGCCCGGTGCCGAGTGCGGCGGCCATCAGCGTTTCGCGGGCGAAGCCGAAGATGCGGCTGCCGAGGGTGGCGCCGCCGACGGTTGCGAATTTCTTGACGAGGCTCATTCGTGGGGGCTCATGCTTGGTCGCTCATGCGGGGGAATCGGCTTTCTTTTCGGCTGAGGGCAATGTCCGGGCGGTGGCAGCCGGCGCGATGATGCCGGAAGGCATGCGCTCACGCAGCTCGTCTTCCTCCTCGGCCATGACGGCCTTCATTCGGGCGGTGATGTTGGCGCGCTTGCTGTCGCCGGAGATCTTCTGGCCGACCAGATCGGTGACGTAGAAAGTGTCGATCACCTTCTCGCCGAAGGTGGTGATGCGGGCCGACTGGATGTCGAGCGACAGGTCGGAGAGCACGGCGGTGATTTCCGACAGCAGCCCCGGCCGGTCGAGGCATTCGACCTCGATGACCGTGAACTTGTTCGACAGGCTGTTGGTGATGTTGACCGACGGCGGAATGACGAAGGCCTTGTTCTTCTTGCGGTGGCGCGCGCGCGTGGCGATCACCTCGGGCAGCCGCTTGCGGCCGGACAGCACGTCCTCGATCATCCGTCCGATCGTCGCGGCCCGGCGCAGCTCGTCGGCATCGTCGGCAAATTCGCGGCTGACATGGATGGTGTCGAGCGCCCGCCCGTCCGACGTCGTGAAGATCTGCGCGTCGACGATGTTGGCTCCGGCCGCAGCACACGCCCCGGCGATGACGGCGAGCAGGCGCGGATGGTCGGGCGACAGCACGGTGATCTCGGTGATCGCATGGAAACTGTCGGTGCGCACCGTGGTGGCCAGCGCCTGGCCGGATTTGTCGGCCTGGCGGATGAAGTGGGCGTGGCGGATCTGGTCTTCCAGCGGCACGGAGAGCAGATAGGGCTGGTAGTGCAGCTTGGTATAGGTATTGCGGTCCTTCTGGCTCCAGTCGGCGAGTGCCGAATGCAGCGCCTCGGCGGCGGCACCGGCACGCTCCTTGCGGGAGACCTCCGAAAAACCGCCGGCCAGCAGCAGCTCGGTTTCGTAGTAGAGCGTGCGCAGCAACTGGCCCTTCCAACCGTTCCAGACGCCCGGACCGACGGCGCGGATATCGCAGATCGTCAGGATCAACAGCATCTTCAACCGGTCGAGCGACTGTACGCGGTCGGCAAAATCGGTAATCGTCTTGCGATCGGTGAGGTCGCGGGTCTGCGCCACCATCGACATGGTCAGATGTTCCTCGATCAGCCAGACGACGATTTCCGTCTGCTTCTGCGACAGACCGAAGCGGCTGCAGAGCTTGCGGGCGACGCGGGCGCCGGCGATCGAATGATCCTCCTGGCGGCCCTTGGCGATGTCGTGCAGCAGAACGGCGACATAAAGCGCCTCGCGATCCTCGATGCCTGAGAACAGCTTGTTGGCGAGCGGATGCAGATCCTCGGAGCGTCCCTGGTCGATCTCGGAGAGAACGTCGACGGTGCGGATCAGATGTTCGTCCACCGTATAGTGGTGATACATGTTGAACTGCATCATCGCGACGATCTTGCCGAATTCGGGAATGAAGCGGCCGAGCACGCCGGCCTCGTTCATCCGCCGCAGGATGAGCGCCGGATCGCGCTTCGACGTCAGGATCGACATGAACAGGCGGTTCGCCTCGTCGTTTTCCCGCAGATTATTATCGATCAGCGCCAGCGAACGGGTGACACGTTTCAGCGCGTCCGGGTGGAATTCCAGCCCGTTGATGTCGGCGACGTGGAAGAGCCGGAGGATGCTGACCGGATCGCGCTTGAAGACCTCAGCGTCGGCAAGCGCGATGCGGCCGCGGTCCTCGACGAATTCGACGCTGCCGGCGATCTTGCGATTGCGATGGGTGAAGCGGCTAATGACGCCGGTGAGGCCCGGGATCGACTTCGCCTGCTGGTCTTCGAGCGCGGCGCAGAGGATGCGGGTGAGGTCGCCGACATCCTTGGCGACGAGGAAATAGTGCTTCATGAAGCGCTCGACCGCCGAAAGGCCCGGGCGGGTGTGATAGCCGAAGGCTTCGGCGATCTCGCGCTGGATGTCGAACGACAGACGCTCCTCGGCCTTGCCGGTCAGGAAGTGCATATGGCAGCGCACCGCCCAGAGAAAATCGTCGGCTTTCTCAAGCAGACGGTATTCGTGCTTCGACAGCACGCCGAGCTTGACCAGCTCCGCCTGGTCGCGCACGTGATAATAATATTTCGAGATCCAGAACAGCGTGTGCAGGTCGCGAAGCCCGCCCTTGCCTTCCTTGACGTTCGGTTCGACGAGATAGCGCGTATCACCCGCCTTGCGGTGGCGCTCGTCGCGCTCGGCAAGCTTGGCAGCGATGAATTCCGGGCCGGTACCAGTGACGATTTCCTTGTCGAAGCGGGTCTCGAGTTCGGTTTCCAGCCGTTGCAGGCCGCAGATGTAGCGCATCTCCAGGATGGCGGTGCGGATCGTCATGTCGGACTTGGAAAGCGCGATGCATTCCTCCACCGTGCGGGTGGCGTGGCCGACCTTGAAGCCCATGTCCCAGAGCACGTAGAGCATGAATTCGACCGCCTTGTGCGTCTCTTCCGCCGGCCTCGGCGGGAAGAGGAAAAGCAGGTCGATATCGGAGCCGGGCGCCAGCGTGTCGCGACCGTAGCCGCCGACGGCGGTGACCGCGAACTTGTCCTTCTGCTGTGGAAAGATATGGGCGGTGGCGAAATTGTAGAGGACAGTGATGATCTGATCCTGCAGCCAGGAAATCCGGTAGGCGCAATTCAGCCCGCCGCCATCGGCCATCAGTGCGGCCCGCGCCTTCTGCCGGCCTTCGGTGCTTGCCTTTTTCAATACGGCGAGAAGATCGGCGCGCAGCACGTCGGGTCGGTTGCGGTTGGCCTCGCCAACGGCGTCGCACTGCTTCTGCAAGAATTCGACGTCAAGGATATGAGAAAAATCAAGCTCGCGCATCGCTTTCGCCGGGGTGGTTTCCTGTTCATGCCGGACGGCCTGATCCTGGCTCGCCTCGTGTTTCGTCTGCATGCGCTATAATCCCTTTATCAGGCGATTGACACGCGCCCTCATACTGCAAGAACCTTTAAATTTGGCGAAATGGTGTTGGTAAGCCGCGCGACAGCCTGACACCACGTTGGGTCAGGAGATTGCCGAAACCAGCCCCTCATCCGCCTGCCGGCAGCTTCTCCCCGTAAACGGGGCGAAGGGAGATAGCCGCGCCCTCTCCGTTTCTCGCCTGTCTCTCGCAGGGCACGTCCACTCGCCCCGTTTACGGGGAGAGGGTTAGGGTGAGGGGCAGTCACAGGCGCAAGCTGAACAGCAGTGGCGCAACAGCTGGCGTTTCCCCGAACGCTCAAAGGGCGGCCCGCGCATTCAGCAAATGCAGCACCTGCCGTGTCTCTCTCATGATCTCCTCAAGCGACTGCCGGTCGCATTCGCGATAACCTGCCTTGGCGATCGACGTTCCGAGCTCCGAGATCATAGCGCAACAGCGGGTAATTTTCAGCATGCCGATCGGCGACGTCCAGCCGCGCGCATTGCGATCGGCATCGGCGCGCCGCATCGTATCGAGCATCGAGCAGATGAGCGAGAGGCGCTCCGTTTCGCGAATCAGCTTTTCCATGAACATCGCGTACCGCTGCCCTATTTCAGTTTCTTCTTGAGGTCGTAAAGTGCATCCATTGCCTCGCGCGGCGTCATGTCGTCAAGGCTCATCGCCTTCAGCGCCTCCTCGACCTTGGACGGTCCGCGAGCCGTGTCTTCGCGGCGCACCGCCACCTGGAAGAGCGGCAGGTCGTCGATCAGCTGGCTCGCGGGGTTCTTGCGGTCGGCATCCTCCAGACGGGTCAGCACATCGCGGGCTCGTGTCACGACTGAAGCCGGAAGCCCGGCAAGGCGGGCGACCTGGATGCCGTAGGAGCGGTCTGCCGCACCCGGACCGACCTCATGCAGGAAAATGACGTCGCCGTCCCATTCCTTGACCCGCATCGTGGCGTTCGACAGCCGGCCGAGCTTTTCCGAAAGCACGGTCAGCTCATGGAAATGCGTGGCGAAGAGGCCGCGGCAGCGGTTGGCTTCATGCAGGTGCTCGACGGAGGCCCAGGCGATCGACAGGCCGTCGAAGGTGGCGGTGCCGCGGCCGATCTCGTCGAGGATGACCAGCGAACGGTCGCTCGCCTGGTTGAGGATCGCAGCTGTTTCGACCATCTCGACCATGAAGGTGGAGCGCCCGCGGGCCAGGTCGTCGGAGGCGCCGACGCGCGAGAAAAGTCGGTCGACGATGCCGATATGGGCTGATGTCGCCGGTACGAAGCAGCCCATCTGCGCCAGGATGGCGATCAGCGCGTTCTGCCGCAGGAAGGTCGACTTGCCGCCCATGTTCGGCCCGGTCAACAGCCAGATCGCGCCGTCCCTGTCGCCGGTCTTCGGCGAGAGATCGCAATTGTTGGCGACAAAGGGCCCGCCCGCCTGCCGCCGCAGCGCCTGCTCGACGACCGGATGGCGCCCGCCTTCGATGGCAAACATCTTTGAGCCGTCGACCTGTGGGCGGCAATAGGCCTGCTCTTCGGCGAGAAGCGCCAGTCCTGCGGCAACATCGATGACGGCAAGCGCCCGGGCGCCGGATTTGATCGCCTCGGCTTCCGCAACCACGGCCGCCGTCATCTTCTCGAAGGCGGCGAACTCGATCGTCAGCGCCCGGTCGGCGGCGTTGGCGATGCGGCTTTCGAGATCGGCAAGTTCGGTGGTGGTGAAGCGCATCGCGCTCGCCATCGTCTGGCGGTGGATGAAGCGGGCCTTGGCTTCAGCCGTCTCGGTCATCGGCGAGGCATTGCCGGCGGTGACCTCGATGAAATAGCCGAGGATGTTGTTGTGCTTGATCTTCAGCGACCGGATGCCGGTCTCCTCGGCATATTGCAATTGCAGGCCGGCGATCACCCGCCGCGACTGGTCGCGCAGTGCCCGCACTTCGTCGAGCTCGGCGCTGGCGCCGTCGCGCAGGAACCCGCCGTCGCGTTTCAACAGCGGCAGTTCGTCGGCGAGTGTCTCGGCCAGCAGGGTTTCGAGCGTTGCGGGTAGGGCTTGCAGCGCGGACAGCGCCTGGCCGAGTTCTTCAGGCAACATCGCGCTGGCGCGCATGGCCGCAACTTCGCTCGCCGCTTGAAGTCCCTGGCGGATCGCCGCGAGATCGCGCGGACCGCCGCGGTCGAGCGCCAGCCGCGACAGCGCCCGCGGCATGTCCGGCACATGTTTCAGCGTGTCGCGCAGATTGCCGCAGAGCAGAGGCTCGTCGATCAGGAAGCCGATCGAGTCGAGTCGAGCATTGATGCGGACGGGGTCGGTCAGCGGCGACATCAATCGCTCGGCAAGAAGCCGCGCCCCGCCGCCGGTGACGGTGCGGTCGATCGCTTTCAGGAGCGAGCCGTTGCGGTCGCCAGACAGCGTCCGGGCAAGTTCCAGATTGGCGCGGGTGGCGGGGTCGATGAACAGCGTCGAAGCCGCACTTTCCCGCTCCGGCTTTCCAAGCGGCGGCCGCTCGGCGATCTGCGTCTTCTCGACATAAGCGACGGCGGCGGCCGCTGCCGCCACCTCGGCGCGCGAGAAGGTGCCGAAGCCGTCGAGCGTCGCGACGCCGAAATAACGCGCGATCCGGCCTTCGGCGCTGGCGCTGTCGAAGAGCACGGAAGGCTGGGGCACCGCGGTGCGGCCGAGCACATCGAAGACCGGCTTCAGTTCCGGATCGTGGAAGATCGTGTCGGGCAGGATGAGCTCGCGCGGATCGATGCGCAGGATATCGGCAAGCAGCCGCGAGGCTTCGGTCTCGGCCAGTCGGAAGACGCCTGTGGAAATATCGATCCAGGCTAGCGCCAGCAAGGGTTCTGCCCCGCTGCGAATGCGGGTCAGCGCCATCAGATAGTTGGATTCCGAGGGCGAAAGCAGCTTTTCCTCGGTGATCGTGCCTGGCGTGACCAAGCGGACGACATCGCGCTTGACGACGGATTTGCCGCCGCGTTTTTTCGCTTCGGCCGGATCCTCGATCTGCTCGCAGACGGCGACGCGGAAACCGAGTGAAATCAGCTTCTGCAGATAATCGTCGGCCGCATGCACCGGAACGCCGCACATCGGGATGTCCTGGCCCATGTGTTGGCCTCGCTTCGTCAGCGTGATGCCGAGCGCGCGTGAGGCTTCCAGCGCATCTTCGAAGAACAGCTCGTAGAAATCACCCATGCGATAAAAGAGCAGCGAACCCGGATTGTTCGCCTTGATCTCGATATATTGCTCCATCATCGGCGTCGCCGAGGCACGGCTTTCCGCCGTGGCAAGCTCGGCAGCCGAAAAGGCTTCATTCCCTGTGTCGATGCGTGCGTTCACGGAGGTGCGGGTTTTCCCAAAAAAACAGGTGCCAACCCTATCCGCGCGCCGCTATAGATGACAACAGCATTTGAGGAAGAGCAAAGCGTCGCCCACAAGACGTTGGAGGATTTATGCCCGATATCGATAAGAAGGACCGGCCGGCGACATCAGTTACCGACCAGGAGGCGCTTGAATTTCACGCCATGGGCCGCCCAGGGAAACTGGAAGTCGTCCCGACCAAGCCGATGGCAACGCAGCGCGACCTCTCGCTTGCCTATTCGCCGGGTGTTGCCGTGCCGGTCAAGGCGATCGCCGCCGACCCGCAGACGGCTTATGATTACACGGCGCGGGGCAACATGGTCGCGGTCATTTCCAACGGCACGGCGATCCTCGGTCTCGGCAATCTCGGTGCGCTGGCTTCCAAGCCGGTCATGGAAGGCAAGGCGGTGCTGTTCAAGCGCTTCGCCGACGTCGATTCCATCGACCTCGAGATCGATACGGAAAATGTCGACGAGTTCATCAATTGCGTGCGTTTCCTCGGCCCCTCCTTCGGCGGCATCAACCTCGAGGATATCAAGGCGCCGGACTGCTTCGTCATCGAAAGCCGGCTGCGCGAGCTGATGGATATTCCCGTCTTCCATGACGACCAGCACGGAACGGCAATCATCGCCGCCGCCGGCCTGATCAACGCGCTGGAGCTGACCGGCCGCGACCTGAAGACGACGAAGCTCGTCTGCAATGGTGCCGGTGCTGCGGCGATCGCCTGTATCGAGCTCATCAAGGCGATGGGCTTTGCGCCTGAGAACATCATCCTCTGCGACACCAAGGGCGTCATCTACCAGGGTCGCACCGAAGGCATGAACCAGTGGAAATCGGCGCATGCGGCAAAGACCGACACGCGCACGCTTGAAGAGGCGATGGAGGGCGCCGACGTGGTTTTCGGGCTGTCGCAGAAGGGTGCGTTTTCGGCCGAAATGATCCGCTCGATGGCCGAGCGGCCGATCATCTTCGCCATGGCCAATCCCGATCCCGAGATCACCCCGGAAGAGGTGGCCCGCATCCGCGATGACGCCATCATGGCGACCGGCCGTTCGGACTATCCGAACCAGGTCAACAACGTCCTCGGTTTTCCCTATATTTTCCGCGGCGCTCTCGATGTCCGTGCCTCCACAATCAACGACGCGATGAAGATCGCCGCCGTCAAGGCGCTGGCAAACCTCGCCCGTGAGGATGTGCCCGATGACGTGGTGGCCGCCTATCAGGGCAACCGGCCGCGTTTCGGGTCGCAATACATCATCCCCGTTCCCTTCGATCCGCGGCTGATCTCGGCGATCCCGGTCGCGGTCGCTGAAGCGGCGATCGAAAGCGGCGTCGCCCGCAAGGTCATCACCGATATGGCCGGTTACGCCCGCGAGCTTTCGGCACGCCGCGATCCGATCGCCTCGACCTTGGCACGGCTCTACGAGCGTGTGCGCCGGCATCCGAAGCGGATCGTCTTTGCCGAGGCCGAGGAGGAACAGGTCCTGCGAGCCGCGATGTCCTATGCCAACCAGCAGCTCGGCACCGCTATCCTGCTCGGCCGCGAGGATCTGATCCGGGCAACGGCGGAACGCGCCGGCATCGATCTCAACCGGCCGGGCCTCGAGATCGTCAATGCCCGTATTTCGACCCGGGTCGAGGCCTATATCGACTATCTCTATGCCAGGCTGCAGCGGCAGGGTTACCTCTACCGCGACGCCCAGCGGCTGATCCACAACGACCGCAACCATTTCGCCGCCACCATGGTAGCGCTCGGCGACGCCGACGGCATGGTGACCGGCATCACCCGCAACTATTCGACGGCGCTCGAAGATGTGCGCCGCTGCATCGACAAGAAGCCCGGCCACCGCATCATCGGCGTATCGCTGGCGCTTTGCCGCGGCCGCACGGTCTTCGTGGCCGATACCGCCGTACACGACATGCCGACAGCCGAGGAGCTTGCCGATATCGCCGAAGAGGCTGCGGGTCTGGCGCGGCGCATGGGCTATCCGCCGCGTGTCGCCCTGCTGGCCTATTCCACCTTCGGCCATCCCTCCGGCGAACGCTCGGAGCGGGTGCGCGAGGCGGTGAAAATCCTCGACAAGCGTCGCGTCGATTTCGAATATGACGGCGAGATGGCCGCCGACGTCGCTCTGAACCGCAAGGTGATGGAGCAATATCCGTTCTGCCGCCTGTCCGGTCCTGCCAACGTGCTGGTCATGCCGGCTTTCCACTCGGCCTCGATCTCGACCAAGATGCTGCAGGAGCTCGGCGGCTCCACGGTGATCGGCCCGATCCTCGTCGGCGTCGACAAGCCGGTGCAGATCACCTCGATGGGCGCCAAGGACAGCGACATCGTCAACATGGCGGCGATCGCCGCTTATGGCGCGGGTTCGTAACTTTCTCCCGCATAGGGACGGAATTCAGTGCTTGGCCGACAGCGCGTCGGGCAGGTACTTGCGCGGCTATAGAATGGCGGCGAGAGCGGCATCTTCTGCATGGCGCGGATAAGATAAAGCCCCTTCCGCCCGCTTAAAGGCGAGGATCATGTTGAGAACAAACTTGTCGTTTCGGCCGTCGTGGTCGCCAGCCTATTCGCTTACACGAAATTGATGGCCAAGGTCGGCTCCGGCTCGCCGCCTCCAGATGCGCCGTTGGAGCAGCGCGGGCTGACCTCATTCGCGTTTATAAATCCGAACGTCGCATGGTCCTTCTCAGAGGCGATGCGCCCATCTCGACATACTGGGTTTCTCTGGGGTCATCTGCCGATGCGGGTCCAAAGCAACGAGAAGGTGACGAGAAAACACCAGAAGGGCGTTACGAAATCGACTGGCGAAATCCAGACTCCATGGCGCATCTCAGTCTGCACATTTCCTATCCAAACCCGGATGATCGGCACAACGCCGAAGCCGGTGGCTTTCCGCCTGGCGGCAATATCATGATCCGCGGGCTTCCCAATGGTTGGGGCCTGCTCGGATATATCATCGACTGTGGGATGCGTTTAGCTCGCGAAACGGCCGGCGTCGGCGCCATAATAATTCAGGTAGCGGTCGGAAATGCTGGAGATCGGCAGCACGATCAGCACGTCGGTCGTGTTGAAGGCATGATCGACCACGGCGCTGGAGCCGACCATCGCACCAAGGCGCATATAACCCTTGATCAGCGGCGGCAGCGCCATCAGCGCCCGCTTCGGGTTGACCGCCTCGACCGGCATCAGGTCCATGTTGCGGGCGAGATGCGGCAGTGCGCTGACGGCCCATTCGTTCTTCGCCAGCACATTGTGGTAGAGGAAAGACAGCGCCAGCGCATGGCTTTCCAGATAGACGCCGGGGAACGAGGCGCAGCCGAACATGGCGCTGACGCCGTGCTTCAGCGCATAGGCCCAGTTGCCCTGCCACAGGAGTTCGACGGTGCGCTTGGTGCGGTATTCCGGCAGCACGCAGGAACGGCCAAGCTCCATGAAGCGCTTGTCCGAATGTTTGGCAATGAGGTCGTCGATCTCGAATTCGGAAGCCGAGTAAAAACCGCCATTGGAGAGGGCGACATCCTGGCGCAGCAGCCGGTAGGTGCCGACGATCTGGTCTTCCGGATCACCCTCGATCGTGCGGTCGAGAACGAGAAGATGGTCGCAGAAGGCGTCATAGGCATCGACATCCCGCTGGCGGCGCATGGCGTCAAGCGGCAGTTGTGCCTTCATTTCGTCGACGAAGACGCGGTAGCGCACGGCCTGGGCGGCATCGATTTCGCGCGCCGTGCGGGCGAGGCGGGTTTCCAGATTACCGATGCGGCCGAGGATATCGCCGTCCTTCTGCGCAGCCGCCGTCGGGGGCGGTGCAGCCTCGGCGGTGGTGTCACGATTCAGGATGTCGATGGCGGACATGACGATTCTCCCGTTGCCGGTTTATCGACGCCATAAAACACTTCTCTGCGACAGGAAAGTGACATATTGGATTTCCCAGCGCAAGACGCATGCTGGCCCCGCGGCACGTTACCGCGCCTCTGCCCGACGGGCGGAAAGTGCGGCGACCGCTTGAACTTCGGTCAGCAACCGAACCGGGTCGACGGGCTTTACCATGACGCGGTTGGCGCCGTTCAACAAGACCTGACGACGCGATTCGTCGCTCTTGTCGGCGGTGAGCACGATCACCGGTACCGGGGCAAGGTCGAGCCGCCTTTCGTGGCCGCGCAGGCGTCCCAGCATGTCGATGCCGTTGCCGCCAGGCATCGACAGGTCGCTGATGATGATATCGGGCCGGGCATTCGCCTCGCAGAGAGCGCAGTCGAGCAGCGCCTCGAAATCCTCGACATGGCGCACATTATGCCCGCCCTTTTCGAGCACGACGCGCACCAGCATGGCATTGATCGGATCGTCCTCGCCAAGCAGGATGTTGAGCCCGCTGGCTGTAACCAGCGTCTCCGCCACCGAAAGGCCGAAGCCCGGCTGATTGTCGTTCAGCGCGTCGCGCTTCTCCATGCCGCGCATGCGCCCGCGCAGCACGTCGATCAGCGACTGTTCGCGCAACGGCCGGATGAGCCAGGCATCGAAGAGGTCGAGCGGATGGGCGCTGCGCTCTTCCGGATTGACGAGCAGGACCTTGCGCAGGCCAAGGGCGGCGATTTCGGCGCGGTCGGCAAGATGGGCGGAAAATTCCGCCGACATGCGATGGTCGATGATGATATCGGTCGGCCGCTTTCCGCCGTTGGCCAAGCCGAGCAGCGCTGCCCGCGCGCTCTCGCCGTCGGCGACGAGATGGCAGAGACCGCCGAGCGTGGTGATCGTCTCGGCGATGGCGGTGCGCGCGGCACCCGCCGGCGCCAACAGCACGACGCTGTTGCCGGCAAGCAGCGTATTTCGCCTGTCGGGGCGCTCGCTGCCGATATCGACAGGGAAGCGGATGGTGAATTCGCTGCCTCTGCCCTTTTCGCTGGCGACCGTGAGCGTGCCGTTGAATTCGCGCATGATGCGGGCGGAGATGGCAAGGCCGAGCCCGGTGCCGCTGCTCCTGTCGGCACCGGTCCCACCTTGCTCGAACTCGCCGAAGACGCGCGCCTGCTCCTCCGCTGTCATGCCGGGACCGCTATCGGTGACGGTGATCGATAGGTCGTCTGCGTCGAGCGTCACGCGAATGAAGACGCCGCCGACCTGGGTGAACTTCACGGCATTGCCGATGACGTTGAACAGAACCTGGCGCAGCCGCGCCGGATCGAAGCTCATATTTTCCGGCACGTCGGATGACACCGTGGCGCCGATCTCGATTCCTTTTTCATGCGCCCGATGGGCGAGCATCTCGACAACGCTTTCCAGAAGCTTGCGCAGCGATTCCGAGCGCGGGTGCAGCGCGAAGCGGCCGACCTCGATGGTGGAGAAATCGAGCAGATCCTCGACGAGCTGGGTCAGCGCGTGGCCGGACTGGCGGATATTGGCGAGATAGTTCTGCTGCTCCTGCGTCAGCCGCGTCTCGGCGAGCAGATGCGTCATGCCGAGGATGCCGGAAAGCGGCGTGCGCACCTCGTGGCTGACGGTCGCAAGCAGCCTCGATTTGGCGGCGCTGTTATATTCGGCCTTCTGGCGGGCCTCTTCGCGGCCCTGCGCGATCAGCCGCTCGTCGGTCACATCACGCGCGACGCTCTGCAGCAGCAGACGGCCGTTTGCCGGGTCGCGGGTGACGACGTCGCGCCAGAGAAAGATGCGCTGGCCGTCCGGCGTCGAGATCTCGACGTCAAAGCAGTGCGGTATCGGGCCGGGGCGGAAGGCAAGCCCGATCTCCTCGCAACTCCGTCCTTCCGGACGCAGCCGCCCGGTCAGGCGGCGAAACGTGTCGTTGGCAGAGATGATGCGCCGGTCCATGCTGCGGCTGACGGTGATGTCGCCGAGTACGTCGTGCACGTCGGCAAACAGCTTTGCGCCATCGTTCCAATCCGGCAGGGATTTGCCGCCGGGCGGGGCTATGCGCCGGCGAACCATCAGGACGGCGTAACTGGCGATGACGGCAAGGCCGAGAACGACAAGACCGCCCGAAAGCAGCAGCGGATCGCCGGCATGGGCAAGCAGCGTCAGGATCATCGCGGTAAGAAGGCCGGCGCCACCAAGCCAGTAGACCAGCAGGCGCCGTGTCGTTGCCGGCCCCATTTCGTTGTCATCGGCTGCCTCAGGCGCCGACGCGGCCGGTCGCAAGGAGGAGGCCCCCATCCGCTCTTCATGCGGCTTGGCGGCGGGTCCGCCGAAGGCGGCGGACAATCTTTCCTGCAACTGTCCCAGACTCTGCATGCTATTTTGATAACATGAGGCCTCTTCCGAATGCCTTCAGGAATTCGATAAGATTTTAGCGGCCGGCCTTTTTCGGCAGCAGCAGCTCGTCGAGAATGACGCAGCCGGCCCCGATGGTGATGAAGCTGTCGGCGAGATTGAACACCGCGAAGGACCAGCTTTCGGTGTGGAAAAGAATGTAATCGATCACATGGCCATAGGCGAAGCGGTCGACGAGATTGCCGATCGCGCCGGCGATGATCAGCGCATAACCGAGATGGGCGAGCCAGCGGTCCTTCGCCGTGCGGTTCCACAGCCAGATGACGAAGGCGACGATGATGAGCCGCATGCCGACGATGAACCAGCCGTCCATGCCCGACAGCATCGAAAAGGCGACGCCGAGATTGTAGGTGCGGTAGAGCGCCAGCATCGGAATAACGGGCACGGCCTCCTGCAGCGGCAGGTAATGATCGACGGCGATCTTGACGGCCTGGTCGATAAGAACGGCGACGACGATGAAGAAGAGGATCGGCGCCGGGCGCGAAAACAGCGCGGGGCGGGCATACGTCTGTTCGGTCATTTGCCCTCGGCAAGTGAGAGGAGATGGCGGCGGGCTTCGAAAAGCATGACGGCAGTGGCGACGGCAAGGTTCAAGGAATCGGCGCGGCCCTGCTGCGGAATGCGGGCAAGCGCGTCGGCCTCCCTGGCCAGCTGGTCCGGCAGGCCGGATTGCTCGTTGCCCATCAACAGCACGACGGGCTTTTTCCGGTAGTCGATCGTGCGGTAATCGACCGCGCCGGCAAGATGCGTCGCGACCACGGAAACGCCGGCCGATTTCCGCCAGGCGATGAATTCCTCCGGCGTTGCGCGTGCGACCGGAACGGCGAAGACCGAGCCCATGGTGGCCCGCACCGTTTCGAGCGAGAAGGGATCGGTCGTCTCTCCGATCAGAATGACGCCGGAAGCGCCGGCTGCATCCGCCGTGCGGATGATGGTGCCGAGATTGCCGGGGTCGCGCACCCGGTCGAGCGCCACCCAGGTCTCGCCCTCCCTCGGCCGGATACCCTTAAGCGGCGCCCAGCGTTGCTCGAAGATGCCGACCACCATCTGCGGATTGTCGCGGCGAGTGATCGAGGCAATCACCTTTTCGTTGACTTCGAGCACCAGCCCGCCCGAGGCGACGGTCCTCGCCGCCATCTGCTCGACCAGCGGCTTGCCCTTGGCCGCCTTGGCATAAACCAGGGTGCGGATCGTCCAGCCGAGTTCGATCGCATCGATGACGAGCTTTAGTCCTTCGGCCAGGAAAGTCCCGCTTTCCTCCCGCGACTTCTTGTTCGTCAGCGCTTTGATGTCCTTGATGATGGGATTGGCAAGCGAGGTGACTTCCTTCACCTGTCCGACCCTGCGCGGTCCCTGATCGTGGAAGTCCTTGCTCATTTCGGCACCCAGCGGGAAAAGAGGGAAGTGGAAAGCGCGCGGCCCTGTGTCTTGCCGTCGAGGCCCGCTTCGCGGATGACCAGTTCGCCGGATTCGACCACCCCGCCGGCGCCCCGCATCGTCTCGCGCATCAGTTCGTGGATCGAATAGAAGCTGGCGCGGATCGAATAGGCCGTCAGTACCAGACCCACCGCCTTCGGCGACAGGATCTCGCGGCAGACATCGAGCATCAATGGCAGGTGTTCGAATAGATGCCAGACTTCGCCGTTCGGGCCGCGGCCGAATTTCGGTGGATCGGTGAGAATGATGTCGTATTGGCTGCCGCGACGTTCCTCACGCAGGATGAATTTCATCGCATCCTCGCAGATCCAGCGGATCGGCAGCTTCTCCATGCGCCCGAGCGCCTGGTTCTCGCGCGCCCAGCCGATTGCCTTTTTCGACGCGTCGACATGGGTGACCTCGGCGCCGGCTGCGGCGGCAACCAGCGAGGCGACGCCGGTATAGCCGAAAAGATTCAGCACCTTCAGCGGCCGGCCGGCCTTTTCGACCTGGTCCTTCATCCAGCTCCAGTGCACGATCTGCTCGGGGAAGACACCGACATGGCGGAAGGATGTGAAGCGGCCGAGGAAATCGACGCCGAGCAGATTGAGTGGCCAGGCCTCGCCCAACGCCTCCTTGGGGAAGCGCCAGCGGCCGGTGCCTTCCTCGTCGGTATCGCCGGTGAAGACGGCATCGACCTTTTCCCAGACATGCGGCGGCAGCGATGGCCGCCATAGCGCTTGGGCCTCCGGGCGGATGATACGGTAGGGGCCGTATTGCTCGAGCTTTTCGCCGTTGCCACTGTCGATCAGGTGGAAGTCGCCGGCCCCGAGCGATTCGAGGATGACGGGCACGCGCTCGGTCGGACGCTCGCCGCTGCGGGTCATCAGCGGACGCTCGATAGCGGCAGGCACAGCCGCCTCGCGCACCGTCTCGCGGCTGGCCGCAGGCTGCGCGACCGGCTTCGGCGGCCGGCTGGCCCGATCGTCCCTGCGGCTTTCACCAGAAGAACCTGAGGTCTTCTTCTGGCCTGGCCGGCGTTCTCTCTGTTTCAACGTGCTCTTCCGCGTCTCTGTCGGGGGTATCACAATGGGTCTGCGTCCTTCACAGCGCCCTTTGAAGTATGCAGTAGCCCAGAAAACCGTGCCGGATCAACTGCGCGCCGGCATGGCAGTAATTTCCAAGCCTTCGGACGACTGCCTGCGAAGCCAGCTTTCCACCGCATAGAGGGCTGCGACATGCATCGACTGCATGATGAGCGCGCCGGATTGCAGGTCGCCAAGGATGGCGGCAAGATCCGCAAACAGCAGCTCGACCTTCTCGCCGGGGTCGAAACGCGGTTCGCCGACCCTGCTGAGGCCGAGCGCCAGCCAGCTCGTCACCGCGTTGCTGTGGCTTGCGGCATTCGGATAGGAGGTCAGCAGCTTGACGAAGGTCGAGGCTTCATAGCCGGTCTCTTCCCGCAGTTCGCGCCTGGCTGCCGCCAACGCCGCATCGCCGATCTCGCTGTCCGCCGGTTCGACGCCGCCGGCAACGAGGCCGTGGAGGATCTCGCCGCGCCCGTGCCGATATTCCCGGGTCAGCAGCACACGCCGTCGGGCATGACAGGCACGACGTTGATCCAGTCGGGATAGTCGAGCACATGGAAGGGCGCGATGACGGTCCCATCGGCGGTGACGCAATCGTCGCTACGGACCCGAATCCAGCGGTCCTCATAGGCGATGCGGCTTGCCGTAACGCTCCAGGGCTTCAATTCGTCACTCATCGCCAATTCCTTGCTCCGCAACGAGCGAGATAACATTCCTCCCCGCCTTGGCAAAAGGCTTTTCCACTGGGATAAGGTGGACGAATCGGAGATGGGGCTATCGAATGGACTTCACCGGCGAAGAACGCATCGCCGCGCCGCGGGACGTCGTCTGGGCAGCGCTCAACGATCCTGAAATCATGCGCGGTTGCATTCCAGGCTGCCAGGGCATCGAGCGGCTGTCGCCAGATGCCTTCGAGGCGACGATCAAGGTCAAGTTCAGCCTGTTGTCGGCCACCTTCCATGGGGTGTTGACGCTTTCCAATGTCGATGCGCCGAAGAGCTACACGCTGTCGGCCGAGGGCAAGGGCGGTCTTGCCGGCTTCGCCAAAGGCAGTGCCGATATCGTGCTCGAGCAAAGCGGCGCCGAGACCATCCTGCATTATCGGGCAAAAGCCGAACTCGGCGGCAGGCTCGCCCAGCTCGGCGCACGCCTGCTCGATTCGACCTCGCAGAAGCTCGCCGAACGGTTCTTTTCGGATATCAATGCCGCCGTCATCGCGAAGATGGCGGCCGGCTGATCGCGCGCTTTGGGCTTGGCGGGGATAGGGGCTTGGGTTAAATCGACGTCATGACGTGGACAATCAGGCCGCCGCGCGCGGAAGACCAGGAAATGCTCGCGGAGATTTATCTTTCCGTGCGTCGCCAAACATTCGTCTGGGTCGACCCCGGCAAGTTCTACCGTGAGGATTTTGCCGCCCATACCAATGGCGAGACGGTCTTCGTCTGCGAGCATGAAAACGGCAGTGTAGCCGGCTTCCTGTCGCTCTGGCCGGCCGATGATTTCATTCACATGCTCTATATCAGCCCGGACTTCCAGGGCTTTGGTGCCGGTACGTCGCTGCTGCAGGCGCTGCCCGAATGGCCGCAACACCGGTACCGGCTGAAATGCCTGGTGAAGAACGGCAGAGCGAAAGCGTTCTACCTCGCCCACGGTTTCCAGGTGACCGGCAACGGCACCTCGCCGGAGGGCGACTACGAGGAACTGAGCTTTTTTCCGGATTGACCGACCGCCGAAGCGTCCCCGGCATTGAGCCTGTTACCGCGACGGCAGCTGCCCGGCGATTTCCTCGGCGCGGTTCTTGTGGCGGTCGGCTTCACCCTGCCAGCGGATGGCTTCCTTGGCTTCGGTGCGGGCGCGCTTGCGGTGTTTGCCCTGGCTGAACCAGGTGGCGGCTGAACCGATCAGCATGCCTGTGATCAGGGCAATGAACAGGAAGACGAAGAAGGGCGCAGAAATTGCAAGCACCTGATCGTCAGGCCGGAACGGGTTGAAGGCGAGCGTAGCGCTCTGCCGGTTGGCGACGCAAAAGATGATGAGGATGACGCCGAGCGGCAGCAGAATCAACAGGTTGACGATCTTCTTGGCCATTTGAGGTCCCCACATGCCGGATTGCGCCGGTCTTTCCTGGCGCGTTTCAAGCCTTTTATCAACATATCGGCCCCGAAAATCGATTCCGATTTTCGGGGCCGATATGCAAGCAGAATAGGAAAACGGCCTTCGAGTTCAAGTGCGGATTCGCCGCAGGCGGCTGAGACTCAATCCTCTTCGTCGGCCTGGCCGGGATTGAGCCGCTCGCGCAGCTCCTTGCCGGTCTTGAAGAAGGGAACCCACTTCTCCTCGACGAAGACGGTATCGCCGGTGCGCGGGTTGCGTCCGGAGCGGGAAGGGCGGTTCTTCACCGAAAACGCGCCAAAGCCGCGCAATTCGACGCGGTTGCCAGCAGCCAGTGCATCCGTGATCTCGTCGAGAACCGCGTTGACGATATTCTCGACATCGCGATGATAGAGATGCGGGTTGCGTGCCGCAACAATCTGCACCAATTCGGACTTGATCACGTTCGCCCCCTTAAATTATTGATTTCTTATCAATCGTGGCCAACCTGCCAAACTGAAAGCAGCCCGTCAAGAAGCAACTTTGGGGGCAGGATTCCATTGATATCCTGGCCTTTCACGAGATCATCATAACCGAAGATCGTAATCAACCGCGAAACAGCCCCAGCGAGCAGAAAGGGCGTATTGCTCTTCTTGTCCCAGTCCACCATCGGCAGGTCGGCGTCGACGCCGCGCGATTTGAGATAGGCACGGATTTCCGCCTCGCCGCCGATCGTATCGACGAGTTTCACCTTCAGCGCCTGGCGGCCGGTATAGATCGTGCCATCGGCGAGTTTCAGCACCTCGTCGCGCGGCAGCTTGCGCCGGTCGGCGACCAGATCGACGAACCAGTTATAGCTGTCGACCACCATATTGCGGATCATTGCCTTGGCTTCCTCGCTCGCCTCGTGGAAGGGCGAGGGCTCGGCCTTCAGCGGCGAGGACTTGATCTCCTGCAGCGAGACGCCGATCTTGTCGAGCAGCGGCTGGATCTGCGGATACTGGAAGATGACGCCGATCGAGCCGGTGATCGAGCTGTCGCCGGCGATGATCGTGTCGCCGGCAGTGGCGATCATGTAGCCGGCCGAAGCGGCAAGCGTGCGCACGTCGGAGACGACAGGTTTCTTGGCTGATATCGCCCGGATCGCCTTGAAGATTTTTTCGCCGCCATAGGTGGTGCCGCCTGGCGAGGAGATCGAAATCACCACGGCCTTTACCTGGTCGCTGGTCTCGACCTTCTTCAGCCGCTCCAGAAGCTCGTCATCGTCGACGATCAGCCCCGATATCGTCACATGGGCGATATGCGGGCGGCCCGTCTTGGTGTCGCCGACGGTGAAGCTGTAGAAGGCGAAACCAAGCGCCACGACGAGGGCCACCGCGAGCAGGCGCCAGAACCAGAGCTTGCGGCGCAGCCGCCGGCGATCGGCAATCATCGAACTGTCCATAGAAACCTCCAGCGCTGGCACCGGCTTCGGCATGCAGCCGACCAATCCGGTGAAATAGGTGGCAGCGGCGCGTACGAATGCCACTTTTTGATGTTTTTCCGTTTTGTTGCTTGTTGCAGAAAAAATTCCATATTGGCAAGCCAATGTAATAATGCGAAACGAACTGTGATTGGCGGGCCGCCTTTGTTATGAAGGCGCGGCGATCACCGCACATGGACGAGGCCTATGCTCGATACCCTGAAGAACAACGGACATGCCGCCTACGCCAGGTCCGGCAAGAGCGCCTATGGCGATGCGTTGTTCCATTCCGCCCGCGTGCGGCGGCTGAAGATCTTGTTGCCGGTGGCGGCCCTCATCATCGCGGCTGGCCTGACGGCGGTGGCGTTGGTTAGCATCTATCTGCCCGAGAATATCAAGATGGAAGGCGCCAAGATCGAGAACGGCAAGGTCGTGATGGAAAAGCCGGCGATCGCTGGACGCAATTCCGACGGCATCAACTATTCGATGCTCGCCGAAAGGGCGTTGCAGGATATCCGCAATCCCGATCTCATCACGCTTGAGACCATCAAGGCTGCCGTGCCGATGAATGACGGGCTGATCGCCCGTGTCGTCGCCTCGACGGCGGATTACAATCGCGCTACCGACAACCTGCATATGACGGCCCCCTTCACCCTGGTGCTGAGCAGCGGCCTCAACGCGAATTTCCAGTCCGCCCAGCTCGACATCAAGGGCGGAAACATGAAGAGCGACGACCCCGTCACCATCACCAAGGACAATGCCTCCATTGTTGCGAAGACGCTCCAGATAACCGATAAGGGGCGCGTGATCACATTCGAGGGAAATGTTCGCATGAATGTCGATCCATCCACCATCCATAAACAGGGCACTTAACCAGCCGGGTCATCCATGACAAAAGATTGTCGCATTTCCACTTGCAAGACTGGCCTGGCGTTCATTGCCGGCGCGTTTGCCCTTATTCTGACGGCATCGGGCGCGGGCGCGCAGCAGGCGACGGCCTCGATGCCGGGCATGAAGCTTTCCAACGACCAGCCGATCCAGATCGAAAGCGATAAGCTGGAGATTCACGACCAGGAACACACCGCGTTGTTCACCGGCAAAGTCAAGGTCGTTCAGGGGACGACGACGATGCAGTCCGGCAAGATGACCGTCTATTACAAGGACAAGGCGGCAAAGGCGGCGGCGGACGGGGCGCAACCTGCCGCCCAACCGGCAACGCAGCCGCAGCAGTCGGCCTCGCTTGCATCGGGAAGTGCCGATATCGACAAGATCCTGGTGACGGACAAGGTCTTGCTGACCTCGGGCACGCAGACTGCGACCGCCGATGACGGCAATTTCGACATGGCCTCGCAGACATTCACCCTGACGGCGGATCAGGGAAATAAGGTCATTCTGTCGGATGGGCCGAACGTCTTCACCGGCTGCAAATTGACGGTTCACATGCAGACCGGCCAGGCGGAGCTTGAAAGCTGCGGCGGTCGTGTCCAGATTCAGCTCGATCCGAAATCGCAGCCGAATGCACAGCAGAAGCAGAACTGAGAAGCCGGCCTCCCACGTGAAATTATCATCGCTATCAACCATGTTCGGCAAGCCCGGGCCACAAGCTGCGGGTGCCGCCGACAAGAGCCGCTATCAGGGAACGCTCATCGCACGCGGTCTGACGAAGACCTATGCGACGCGTCGGGTCGTCAACGGCGTCTCTCTGGTGGTGCGCCGGGGCGAGGCCGTCGGCCTGCTCGGACCGAACGGCGCCGGCAAGACCACCTGTTTTTATATGATCACCGGCCTCGTGCCGGTGGATGAAGGCACGATCGAGATCGACGGCAACGATGTCACGACCATGCCGATGTACCGCCGCTCACGCCTCGGCGTCGGTTACCTGCCGCAGGAAGCCTCGATCTTCCGCGGCTTGACCGTGGAAGAGAATATCCGTGCCGTGCTCGAAGTGCATGTCAAGGACAAGGCCGAGCGCGAGCAGAAGCTGAACGAGCTGCTGGAGGAGTTTCATATCCAGAAGCTGCGCAAGACTGCCGCCGTCGCTCTGTCAGGCGGTGAGCGTCGCCGCCTCGAAATCGCGCGCGCCCTTGCGACCGATCCGACCTTCATGCTGCTCGACGAGCCCTTCGCCGGCGTCGACCCGATCTCGGTCGCCGACATCCAGAATCTCGTCCACCACCTGACCGCGCGCGGCATCGGCGTTCTCATCACCGACCACAATGTGCGCGAGACCCTAGGCCTGATCGACCGGGCCTACATCATCCATGCCGGTGAGGTGCTGACCCATGGCCGGGCAAATGACATCGTCAACAATCCGGAAGTGCGCCGGCTCTATCTCGGCGACAATTTCAGCCTCTGAACGCGGACGATGCCAAGACAGAGAAGGTGCGCCCCAGTCGTCCTGAAACGGCGCAGGCCTTCCGGCTGCACCTGTCCCACCACAGAAATTAACCGCGCCGACACAGTTCCGCTTGACCAAATGAGATAAAAAAGCAATTTTTGGGCCAGTTGGACTTCCGCGGCCTGAAGCCTTGATCGGACGCGGTTTCCCGGAGGAATCGAGGGAGTTTCGCGTCCGTCATGGCACTGTCCGCCAGTCTTTTCCTGCGCCAGAACCAATCCCTGGTGATGACACCGCAACTGATGCAATCCATCCAGTTGCTGCAGATGACGCATGTCGAACTCAGCCAGTTCATCGCCCAGGAAGTGGAGAAGAACCCGCTGCTCGAATTTCCGTCGAATGACGGCGAGGCAGGGGGCGAACGTGGCGAAGCCGAAGACGAGCCTTATGGTCATCCGCCGGAGGATGCAGGCTCGGACGACGGCTACGACAACCGCACCGAAGCGCTCTCCAGCGACTGGTACGACAATGGCGGCAGTGCCAGCACCAGCCGGCTGAACGACGAACTCGACGCCAACTATACCAATGTCTTTCCCGATGACAGCGCGCCGCAGCGCCTCGATGCGCCGGAGCTGGTCGGCCAGTGGAAATCGATGCCGGGCAGCGGCGGCGAGGGCGCTGATTATGATCTCGACGATTTCGTCGCCGGACAGGTGTCGCTGCGCGATCATCTCGCCCAGCAGATTCCCTTCGTCCTGCCTGACGTTGCCGATCGGCTGATCGCGCAGAACTTCGTCGATCAGCTTGACGATGCCGGTTATCTGCAAGTCGAGACCGGTGAGCGGCTGGGCACCAGCCTCACGGCCGCCGAGCGCGTGCTTGCCGCCCTCCAGACGCTCGATCCGCCGGGGGTTTTCGCCCGCAGTCTCGCGGAATGCCTGGCGATCCAGCTCCGGCAGAAGGATCGATACGACCCGGCCATGCAGGCGCTCGTCGAAAACCTCGAACTGTTGGCGCGACGCGATTTCGCCACGCTGAAACGGCTCTGCGGCGTCGACGAGGAGGACCTTCTCGACATGCTCGGTGAAATCCGCCAGCTTAATCCCAAGCCCGGCAGCGGTTTCGAAGCCGGTGTTTCCGAAGCGATCATGCCTGACGTGGTCGTCAGAGTCTCCTCGGACACCGGCTGGCTGGTCGAGCTCAATCCGGATACGCTGCCGCGGGTGCTCGTCAACCAGTCCTACTTTTCCCGCGTGACCCGGAATGGCGAAGATCACGCCTTCCTCTCCGATTGTCTGCAGAGCGCCAACTGGCTGACGCGCAGCCTCGACCAGCGGGCGAAGACCATCATGAAGGTGGCAAGCGAGATCGTCCGCCAGCAGGACGCCTTCCTGCTTTACGGCGTCGACCACCTGCGTCCGCTGAACCTGAAGACGGTCGCCGAGGCGATCAAGATGCACGAATCCACCGTCAGCCGTGTCACCTCGAACAAATACATGCTGACGCCGCGCGGTCTCTTCGAGCTCAAATATTTCTTCACCGTCTCGATCAGCGCCGTCGCCGGTGGCGACAGCCATTCGGCCGAAGCCGTGCGTCACAAGATCCGCGCGCTGATCATGCAGGAGAGCCCTGACGCGGTGCTCTCCGACGACGATATCGTCGACATGCTGAAGAAGGGCGGCGTGGATCTCGCCCGCCGCACGGTTGCGAAATACCGGGAGGCCATGAACATCGCCTCTTCGGTCCAGCGGCGCCGCGAAAAGCGGGCGCTCGCCAAGGTCGCCGGCTTCTGACGCCGCAATGCTTCGGTCTTGATCGAAGCATCGAGCTCCAAATCCCGCTATTTCTCTGACGTCTTGAACGAACTTGGGAAAGCCGACCATGACGCCGCACAATCCGAAGCTTGCCAGGGAGCTTCTCCTGCTGCTGGTGCTGGCAACCCTTTGGGGGGCCTCCTATACTTTCATCAAGATCGGTGTCGAGACGATCCCGCCGGTGACGTTGATCGCCGTCCGCACGCTGATTGCCGGCGGCATCCTGCTTGTCGTCCTCCGCTATCGACGAATCCGCCTGCCCAGTGACCGCGCGATGTGGCGGCGTTTTTTCATTCAGGCCTGTCTGAACAGCGTCATTCCCTTCACGCTGATCGCCTGGGCGGAGCAGTCCGTAGATGCCGGGCTGGCTGTGATCCTCAATTCGGCAACGCCGATCTTCACCTTCCTGCTGACCGTGCTGATAGCCCGCCATGAGCAGGTGACGGCGCGAAAGCTTTTCGGCGTCATATCAGGGCTTGCCGGTATCTGCCTGGTCATCGGCGTCGAGGTGCTCGGCGGTCTCGGCAAAAGCCTGATGGCGCAACTCGCCATCATCCTGGCGACCGCCTGCTATGCAGGCGCGGCGATTTTCAGCAAGAACTTCAAGGGGCTCGAACCCGCCGTGCCGGCGGCCGGCTCGTTGATCTCAGGCGCGGTCATACTCTTGCCGGTCAGCCTCGTCGTCGACCGGCCGTGGACGCTCGATCCCTCGGGCGCATCGATCCTGGCGCTGCTGGCTCTTTCCGCCTTTTCGACGGCCCTTGCCTTTGCGATCTATTTCCGTCTCGTCCAGACGCTGGGTTCGGTCGGAACGACGTCGCAAGCCTATCTCAGGGTGCCGATCGGAGTGACGATCGGCATCGTTTTCCTCGGCGAAAGGCTGAGCCCGACGGCCTGGATTGGACTCGTTTGCGTCATCCTCGGTGTCGCAGCCATGACGATCCCGGCAAGGGTGAGTGCAATCAAGGCGAGAAGTGTCTAGAAATCATTGGCTGGCGGTCGGCGGCAGGCCCTGTATTCGCACGCGCCTGTCGCACGCAGCACGCGCATTAGCATCGCGGTTTTTCGCCCTATTGACTTTTCGACAACGGCTGGCTAGAAGCCCGCCGCAATCGATGCCGCAAACGGCGTCTGGAGTTATCCCCAGCATCAGAAGGGCACCAAGGACCCCCAGGCTGACGCCGATCTTGCTTGAGATTGCGCGAAGTGCTTGGATGAACCTGAGGCTTGGCGTAAACTGATACCCGCAAACGACGATAAGAAGGGAAACTCCATGAGTGTGCGTGTGTCCGGTAAACATATGGAAATTGGTGACTCGTTCCGTCAAAAGATCGAGGACCAAATTGGTATGGCCATCACGAAATACTTCGACGGGGGATATTCGGGTCAGGTGACCGTGGAAAAGGCGAGTTCTCGTTACTCGGCAGACTGCAAGCTTCATCTCGACAGTGGGGTGGTGCTGCATGCGGCCGGCGAGGCGACGGACCCGCAGCTGGCTTTCGACGCCGCTTCCCAGCGCATCGAAAAACGGCTGCGCCGCTACAAGCGCAAGCTGAAGGACCATCACGCCGGAAACCATCTGAACGGTTTTGCAGAAGTCGCCTACACGGTCATGGATTCCGTTCCTGACCACGAAGATGAAATCCCCGACGATTTCGCGCCCGCGATCGTCGCCGAAAGCACGAAGCAGCTGAAGACCATGTCGGTGGCCACCGCCGTAATGGCGCTCGACATGACCGACGAGCCGCTTCTCCTGTTCCGCAGCCCCGGCAAGGAACATCTGAATATCGTTTACCGTCGGCACGACGGAAATATTGGCTGGATCGATTCAGCCAATATCAAAGGCTGAGATCAGGGCTATGAGCGGCGGTATTGCCGCCGCTCCTTGCATTTGATCAAGGCGACAGAAGGAAAAAGAAATGGCATTGGCAGATTTGCTCCATCAGGATGCGATCATTCCCGCCCTCAGAGTAAATTCCAAGAAACAGCTGCTTCAGGAATTGGCCGCAAGAGCCGCCAGGATCACCGGGCTCTCCGAACGGGAGATTTTCGACGTCATCCTGCAGCGCGAACGCCTTGGCTCGACCGGCGTCGGCAACGGCATCGCCATTCCTCACGGCAAGCTGGTCAACATCCATTCGATCGTCGGCATCTTCGCCCGGCTGGAGCAGCCTGTCGATTTCGAGGCCCTGGACGACCAGCCTGTCGATCTCGTCTTCCTGCTGCTGGCGCCGGAGGGCGCGGGTGCTGATCATCTCAAGGCCCTGTCGCGGATTGCCCGCGTGCTGCGCGATCACGATCTGGTCGCCAAGCTGCGCGCCACCGATTCCGCTTCGGCGATCTACGCCTTCCTCAATGAGGAGCAGACGTCGAACGCTGCGTGAACCAGGCCCTGCAAACCTGTGCAGCAGTTTTGCGATAAGGATCTGCAGAAAGCGCGCCGCATGAATCACCTTCGATGCGATGCGCGTCAGGCAAAAACCGCCGGAATTCCCTGAAACAGCAGGAGTTTTACCGGCGGCTTCGCAAGGAAACCCCGCTATATCCGGGCTGCGACGTCTTCACCCGAAGGGATCGAAGGCTGTGCCCCTGATTTGAGGCAGGCGAGCGAACCGGCAACGGCCGCACGGCGCAGCGCCGAGGCAAAATCGAGGCCCTCGTCGAGGCTCGCAGCGAAATAGCCGCAGAAGGTGTCGCCGGCGCCGACCGTATCGACGGGTTCGATCTTCAGACCCTGCGCCCTTGAAACCGCCCCATCGCGGATGGCGACGACGCCGTCGCCGCCAAGCGTCACGATCAACGTCTGGCCGGTTTCGGCATGCAGCCGGGTCAGGGCTGCCTCACGCGCCTGCGCATCCATGCCATCTTGGCCGGCTAGCCGCTCGAACTCGGTCTCGTTGGCGATGACGATATCGGCAAGTCGGCCGAGACGCGGCGCATCGGGGATCAAAGGAGCAAGGTTGAGGATGCTGGTGACGCCTTTGGCGCTGGCGGCCGACAGGGCGCGTTCGACGGCTGCAGCCGGCACTTCGAGCTGCAGCATCAGGATATCGCCTTCCTTCATGCCGCCGATCGCCGTCTCGGCATCCTCAGGCGCGACCAGGCCGTTGGCGCCGGGAACGACGGCGATCATGTTTTCGCCGTCGCCGCCGACAAGGATCAGCGCCGTGCCGGTGGGACCGTCGACATGTTTGACGAGAGAAAGATCGGTTCCTGCATCATCGAGCAGGGAAAGGGCATCGGCGGCGAAGCTATCCTTGCCGACGGCGCCGGCCATATGCACATAGCGGCCGGCGCGCCGCGCTGCCAGCGCCTGGTTGGCGCCCTTGCCGCCGGCGGCTGTGGCAAAACCGTTGCCGGCCACCGTTTCGCCGGGCTTCGGCAGGCGCTCGGTCGTGGCGATGAGGTCCATGTTGATGGACCCGAAAACTGTTATCATCAAGGGTGTCCCGTCTTTTGGGGCATGCGGCGACGGCATGCTCCACTTCTTCGATAGAGCATGATGCCGAAAAGTGTGCGCGGTTTTCGAAAGACATCATGCTCCTGCTGTTTCATTCGGGCGAGACACTGCCCGAAGCGGTCACTCCTCGTCAACCACCCTGAGCTTGAGAAGACCGGTACGGCTTTCCACCGATTTGGCCGCAGGTTCGCTGTCGCGAGCAGGTTTGGCCTCGCCGCCTGCCTCGAATTCCAGCGCTTCGATCTTGGCGCCGCGCCTGGTGAGTTTGTCGGCCGAGGTGACCACCATGTCGATATCCTTCTGCGCCAGGGCGAAATGACCCTGCAGCTTGCGCACCCGCTCGTCGAGGCGGCCGAGATCGTCCATCAGGATCGCCACCTCGCCCTGGATCAGATGCGCCTGCGCCCGCATGCTCTGGTCCTTGAGCACGGCCTGGATGACCTGGATCGACAGCATCAGCAGCGACGGCGAGACGATGACGATGCGCGCCCGGTGCGCCTTCTGCACCACCGGCTCGAAGTTTTCGTGGATCTCGGCGAAGATCGATTCCGACGGCACGAAGAGAAAGGCCGTGTCCTGGGTTTCGCCCTGGATCAGATATTTCTCGGAAATGTCCCTTATATGGACCTCCATGTCGCGGCGGAACTGCTGGCCGGCGGTCTTGCCGGCCTCGGGACTGCCGGCGTCGCGGATCGCGTTCCAGGCTTCGAGCGGGAATTTTGCGTCGATCACCAGCGGCGGCGCGCCGTTCGGCATGCGGATCGTGCAATCCGGTCGCGAGCCGTTGGTGAGCGTCTGCTGGAAGGCATAGGCGCCCATCGGCAGGCCGTCGGCGACGATGGTCTCCATCCGCGACTGGCCGAAGGCGCCACGTGTCTGCTTGTTGGACAGAATGGCCTGCAGCCCGACGACATCCTTGGCGAGCGTCTGGATATTGTTCTGCGCGGCATCGATCACCGCCAGCCTTTCCTGCAGCCGCTGCAGGTTCTCATGGGTCGATTTGGTCTGCTCGGTGATCGTCGAGTTGACGCGCTGCGACATGCCGTCGAGGCGTTGGCTGATCGTCTGGTTGAGTTCACTCTGCCGCGCGCCGAAGACCTCGGTCATCGCCGCGATGCGGCCCTGCATCTCCGCCTGGATCCTGAGAAGCTCGGCCATGCGCGCGTCGCTTTCCCCAGCGCGAAAGCTCGCTTCCTCCGCCTGCTCGTGGCGAAGGCTCGCGCCCCGTAGCAGCAGCACGATCACCAGCAGGACAAACGCCAACAGAACCCCGCCGGCAAGCGCCAGCATGGCCGGGCTGATCGAGGCAAGCGACACAGTGAACGAATCGGAATTGACGGTCATGTCGCAACCATACCAGAAGAGACGGCAATATATAGATCAAAGGGTGAACGGAATTGGCGGTCGCCACTATCCTCGCACGCCGCTACGTCTGCTGGCTCCTGCGGAGAAATTGCGCCTCGATTTAACGATTGCTCAACCATATTCGCCAAAACCTGCGGCGCAGAATTCCTTCCCGCACACTCGCGCCAAGTACAGAGATCCCGATGACCTCCCGGCAGACCGACAGTGCCCTCAGGCAGCGCCTCGATTTCATCGAACTCGACGAGGCGGCGCGCAAGTCGATGCGGGATCTGCGCCCTGTCATCACCGAGCTGATCGGCGGCGCCCTCGATAAATTCTACGCCAAGATTGCCAGAACCCCGGCTGTCGCCGGCTTCTTTGCCGACAAGAACCATGTCGGCAAAGCCAAGCAGCGCCAGCAGGATCATTGGGCCAATCTCGCCGGCGGTGCGTTCGACGACAGTTATGTCGACGGCGTCACCGCGGTCGGCCGGACGCACGCCCGCATCGGCCTGGAGCCGCGCTGGTATATCGGCGGTTACGCCATCGTCATGTCCGAACTCGTCAAGGGCATCATGGAAAAGCAGTGGCCGTCGGTTTTCGCGCGCCAGCAAGGCAAGCTGCTGGCCGAGAAGCTGTCGGCCGTCATCAAGGCCGGCATGCTCGACATGGATTATTCCATCTCGGTCTATCTCGAAACGCTCGAAGCCAAGCGCCGCGCCTTGGAAGAGCAGCGCGCCAAGGCCGAATCCGACCAGGCGATGGCACTGGAGCAACTGCGCCGCGGTCTGGAAGCGCTTTCGAACGGCGATCTCGAAGCCACTCTGCCGTCCGACCTGCCGGGTAATTTCCGGCAGATGGCCTAGGATTACAACCGCGCCGTCGGCGCCCTTCGCAAGTCCTTCGCATCCGTGCGCGAGGCCTCGGGCCAGATCATGGGCGGCGCCGATGTCATTTCCACTGCGACCAACGACCTGGCGCTTCGCACCGCCCAGCAGGCGGCGGGCGTCGAGGAGAGTTCAGCCGCCCTGCAGCAGCTCTCCGTCAGCGTCGGCCAGACGGCCGCCAATGCCGAAAAGGCATCGGCTGCCGTGCGCGAGACGCAGCAGAAGGCGAAGAACTCCGGCGAACTCGTCACCAGCGCCGTCTCGGCGATGGCCGGCATCGAGAAATCCTCGACCGGGATCTCCAAGATCATCGGCGTCATCGATGAGATCGCCTTCCAGACCAATCTTCTGGCGCTGAACGCCGGTGTCGAGGCGGCGCGCGCCGGTGATGCCGGCAAGGGTTTTGCCGTCGTCGCCCAGGAAGTCCGCCAGCTCGCCCAGCGCACGGCCGAAGCCGCCAAGGAGATCAAGAACCTGATCTCGCAGAGCTCGACCCAGGTCAATGAGGGCGTCGGCATCGTCTCCAGCACCGGCGAGGCGCTGAACGACATGATCAGCCGCATCGACATCATCAACCGCTTCGTCGCCGATATCGCCGCCGCCGCCCGCGATCAGGCGACCGGCGTCAACGAGGTCAGCGTCGCGGTCCGCAACATGGGAGCGATCACCGAGCAGAATTCGGACATGCTCGAGCACTCCTCGGCCGAAACCCGCCGCCTCAAGGACGAGGTGGAGAACCTGATCGAACTGCTGCGCCGCTTCCGCGCACGCCCCGAGGGCCATGCCGCCATCGCCGCCCGCTGGGCAGCCTAAGGGGAATATGGCGAAATTCCAGGCGGCGATGCAAAAAAGCGTCTTCGTCGCCTGCCGGATAATTCCATAGTCGGAAAAGATGGGTTATGGGAACGCCATGACCATCAAGCCACTCATCATTCTTCCCGATCCCGTTCTCCGCCAGATCTCCAAGCCGATCGAGCGGGTCGACGCCGATCTGCAGCGCCTTGCCGACGACATGCTGGAAACCATGTACGACGCGCCGGGCATTGGCCTTGCGGCAGTTCAGATCGGCGTGCCGCGCCGCATGCTGGTCATCGACATCGCTCGCGAGGGCGAGGAAAAGCAGCCGCAGGTGTTCATCAACCCGGAGATCGTCACCTCCTCCGACGAGCGCTCGGTCTATGAGGAAGGCTGCCTGTCGATTCCGGATTATTATGCTGAGGTTGAGCGCCCGGCTGTCGTCTCTGTCAAATATCTCGACCGGAACGGCAAGGAACAGACGGTTGAAGCCGACGGCCTGCTCGCCACCTGCCTGCAGCACGAGATCGACCATCTGAACGGCGTGCTGTTCATCGATTATATCTCGCGGCTGAAGCGGGAGATGGTGATCAAGAAGTTCACCAAGGCGGCGAAGTCGAAGGCGCTCTGAGCATTACGTTGAAATTCGCCGGAAAGGTTCTATGATATCACCGATATCATGATGGAGGTGCCGAATGGGTGACCTGCTTATCCGCGATGTTCCGGATGCGATGAAACGCCAGCTTCAGGAAAGCGCGCAGCGCAATGGCCGCAGCCTTTCGGAAGAGGCGATCGAAATCCTCCGCCGGCAGATCGCTGCGGAGCGCTTGGGCGTTTCGGCCGGGCAGCGCCTGCGCTCCTTGATGGGTGACGAAAGATTGCGAGAAAGTGAGGTGGAAGCCATTGCCGCATCGCGCCACGAACGCGACCGCGAACCACCGCACTTCGACACATGATCGTCCTCGATACGAATGTGATTTCCGAAATGCAGGGTAGGGCCCACAGCGAGCGGATATTGAATTGGCTTGATGGCTACGACGTTGAGACGCTATTTCTGACGACGATCGCCGTCGCCGAAATGCGCTACGGTCTTGAGCTCCTCGATGACGGCAGGCGAAAGACAGCATTGGTATCCGACTTCAATCGGATCGAGTCGGAATTTGCCGGCCGAATCCTCGGGTTCTCCCTCAGTGCGGCGAACCGCTACGGCCTGCTGGCTGCGGAGCGCAGAAAGGCCGGGCGGCCGATCGAAACGAAGGATGCAATGATTGCCGCCATCTGCCTTGCCAACGGCGCCACGCTTGCCACCCGCAACACCAGAGATTTCGAGGGGCTTGATCTCAAGCTCGTAAACCCGTTTGAAGACGGTTGATCCTCAATTGGCGAGATAGAATGTCTCTTCGCATCATTTTCATGGGAACCCCGGAGTTCTCGGTCCCGACCCTGCGCCTGCTTGTCGATGCCGGCCACAGGATTGTCGCCGTCTATACGCAGCCGCCGCGGCCGGGCGGACGGCGCGGGCTCGATCTGCAGAAATCGCCGGTGCATCAGGCAGCCGAACTGCTCGGCCTTCCGGTCTTCACGCCAGTCAATTTCAAGGATCCCGAGGAGCGCGAAAGATTTGCCGCCTTCGATGCCGATGCCGGCGTCGTCGTCGCTTACGGATTGCTGCTGCCGAAGGCGGTTTTGAACGGCACCCGCGATGGCTGCTACAACGGCCATGCCTCGCTGTTGCCGCGCTGGCGGGGTGCCGCGCCGATCCAGCGGGCGATCATGGCAGGTGATGAGAAGACCGGCATGATGGTGATGAAGATGGACAAGGGCCTCGATACCGGCGCCGTCGCCCTGACCCGCGAAGTCGAGATCGGCCCCAACATTACGGCAGGCGAGTTGCATGACCGGCTGATGCAGGTCGGCGCCAAGGCGATGGCCGAGGCCATGGTCAAGCTGGAGATGAACGATCTGTCGCTGACGCCGCAACCGGAAGAGGGCGTGCTCTATGCCGCCAAGATCGACAAGGCCGAGACGCGCATCGATTTCGCCAGGGATGCCAGGGATGTGCACAATCATATCCGCGGCCTGGCGTCCTTTCCGGGGGCCTGGTTCGAGCTCGAGATCGGCGGCAAGCCGGAGCGGGTGAAGGTGCTGGGCTCCGAGCTGGCCGAAGGGCAGGGGATAGCCGGGCAATTGCTGACCGACGATCTCCTCGTCGCCTGCGCGTCGGGTGCGGTGCGGCTGACACGGCTGCAGAAGGCAGGCGGCAAGCCGCTCGCCGCAGCCGATTTCCTCAGGGGCACGCCGCTTGGCGCAGGCACGAGGCTTTCCTGATGCCACGTTTCCGCATGACCGTCGAATATGACGGCGGCCCCTATGTCGGTTGGCAGCGACAGGAGAACGGCCCCTCGGTGCAGGGCGCGATCGAAGCGGCAGTGCTGTCGCTGACCGGCGAGACGGTCTTGGTCCGCGGCGCCGGACGCACCGATTCCGGCGTCCACGCGATGGGGCAGGTGGTTCATACCGATCTTTCCAAGGACTGGTCGCCCTACAAGCTGCAGAATGCCTTGAATGCCCATCTGAGGCTCGCCGGCGAGCGTGTCTCGATTCTCGATGTCGAGGCGGCTCCCGAATTCTTCGATGCTCGCTTCTCGGCTTTGCGGCGCCATTACCTCTACCGTATCCTCAGCCGCCGGGCGCCGCTGGCGCTTGAAGCCGGCAAGGCCTGGTGGGTACCGAAGGTGCTCGATCACGAGGTCATGCACGCCGCCGCCCAGAAGCTGGTCGGCCGGCACGATTTCTCCACCTTCCGCGCCGCACATTGCCAGGCAAACAGCCCGGTGCGCACGCTCGACCGGCTGGATGTGACCCGCAACGGCGAGCTCATCGAGATCCGCGCCACGGCGCAGAGCTTCCTCCACAACCAGATCCGCTCCTTCGCCGGCACGTTGAAGCTCGCCGGTGAAGGCAAATGGACGCCTGAAGATGTCGAGGCAGCCCTCGAAGCCCGCGACCGCAAGGCCTGCGGCCCGGTGGCACCGCCCGATGGGCTCTATTTCATGCAGGTGGATTATCCAGACGTGATCCCGGATCGCCGCAGGCCGGTCACCGATGACGGTGATGATCTATCGTAAAGTTGATCAGGGGGGATAGATGCCGAGGAAGTGCTGCAGATATTCCGAAAGGATCATCGACGGCACGAGCAGCACCAGCGTCAGCGCCCCGACCATCACGGCGTGACCGTGGCAGATCATCCGGATAATGCGCGCCAGCGCGAAGACCTGCGCCAGCATGAAGGCAAGCAGCAGCAGCGAGACGAGGCCGACGGAGCCGGGAAGGAAGACCACCATCGCCAGCAGCAGCCCGTTGATATAGGAGAGCGGCACGCCTAGCCAGTTGACGCTGACGACGACGGGGGCGAAACGTTCGCCCATGCGGAAGGCGAGCAGCAGCAGCCCGGCAAAGACCAGCGGCACGAACCAGTTGGCGACCTCGACGAGGCCGAGCCTGATATAGAAGGCAAAGCCGACATCGGCTTCCGGCGGCATCGACCGCAGGAAGGCTTGTCGCCACCAGAGCCAGGAAATGCCCATCGGCGGCAGGCACCAGGCCATCGCCCAGAACGAGCGGTTGACGCCGCGCTCCGACATGTCGAGGTAGCGGAAGCCGCGCGGATCCAACCGGATCAGCAGCCAAAGGCCGGCCAGATAATATTGAACTTCTCTAAGACCCGGCATTGGCGAACCAGCGGGCGATGAAGGTCTCGTAGATCGCCGTCAGCGTCTCCAGATCGGCAACGGCCACACGCTCGTCGACCATGTGCATCGTCTGGCCGACGAGGCCGAACTCGACGACCGGGCAATAATCCTTGATGAAGCGCGCATCCGACGTGCCGCCGGTGGTCGAAAGCGCCGGCGAGCGGCCGGCAACGCCTTCGACGGCCGATGACAGTGA
Organism: Rhizobium sp. NZLR11; assembly: GCF_019685115.1. Lineage (NCBI taxonomy): Bacteria > Pseudomonadati > Pseudomonadota > Alphaproteobacteria > Hyphomicrobiales > Rhizobiaceae > Rhizobium > Rhizobium sp. NZLR11. Next base: position 214,557 of record NZ_JABDWD010000008.1, read on the forward strand.
GGCGATCAGGCCATTGTTGCGCGTCAGGAACACATGGCTTGGCCGGTCGGCCCAGACGATATCGTATTTCACCGGTGCGCGACCCGGCCGCAGCTGGCCGTTGCCGGCGGCGGCATCGAGGCGGCGCAGGATTTCGGTGCGCAGCGTTTCGGCCGTCCAGCTGTCGTTGAAGCGGATGTTAAAGCTTGCCGATGCCTTCGCCGGAATGACATTGGTCGCCGGATTGCCGACATCGACCGTGGTCACTTCGAGGTTCGAGGGCTGGAAGTCGTCGGTGCCGCCATCGAAGGGCGGGTCCATCAGCGCCTGGGTCAGCTGCAGCATGCCGCGCACCGGATTGTCGGCAAGGTGCGGATAGGCGGCATGGCCCTGGACGCCGTGCACGGTGATTCGGCCCGACAGCGAGCCGCGCCGGCCGATCTTGATCATGTCGCCCAGCCTGTCCGGATTTGTGGGCTCGCCGACCAGGCAGGCATCCCAGCGCTCGCCGCGCTCAGTGGCCCATTGCAGGAGCTTGACCGTGCCGTTGATCGCCGGGCCTTCTTCATCGCCGGTGATCAAGAAGGAGATCGAGCCGGAGGGCGGCCCGTTTTTCTCGATATGGCGGGCGACGGCGGCGACGAAACAGGCGATGCCGCCCTTCATGTCGACGGCGCCGCGGCCGAAAAGCTCACCCTTTGCAATCTCGGCGGCAAAGGGCGGATGCGTCCAGGCGGCCTCGTCGCCGACCGGCACGACATCGGTATGCCCGGCAAACATCAGATGCGGGCCATCCTTGCCGAGGCGGGCATAGAGGTTTTCGATATCGGCTGTGCCCTCTTCGCTGGCTTTCACCTTGTCGACGGTGAAGCCGAGCGGCGCAAGCATGGCGTCGAGCGCCGACAGCGCGCCGCCTTCGGCTGGTGTCACGGAGGGGCAGCGAATCAGCGTCTGGAGATTGGCGACGGGATCGGTAGCGGTCATGGCGGTCGAACTATCCGGCGGGAATGGCAAAGACATGGCAAGGCGGCGGCGCCTCGTTGAAGACGCCGTCTGTTTACCGGATCAATGTCCGGGTGTCATCAATCCCTGAGCAGCTCGTTGATGCCGGTCTTGGAACGGGTCTGTTCATCGACGCGCTTGACGATGACGGCGCAGTAGAGATGCGGCGCCGGCTTGCCGTTGCCCATGGTCGCAGTGCCCGACGGCATCGAGCCGGCGACGACGACGGAATAAGGCGGCACTTCGCCGTAGGTCACCTCACCGGTGGCGCGGTCGACGATCTTGGTCGACTTGCCGATAAAGACGCCCATGCCGAGCACCGAGCCCTCGCGGATGATGCAGCCCTCGACCACTTCCGAACGAGCGCCGATGAAGCAATTGTCCTCGATGATCGTCGGGCCGGCCTGCATCGGCTCCAGCACGCCGCCGATGCCGACGCCGCCGGACAGATGCACATGCTTGCCGATCTGGGCGCAGGAGCCGACCGTCGCCCAGGTGTCGACCATCGTGCCTTCGCCGACATAGGCGCCGAGATTGACGAAGGAGGGCATCAGGATGGCGTTCGGGGCAATATAGGCCGAGCGGCGCACGACGCAGTTCGGCACGGCGCGGAAGCCGGCGGCGCGGAATTGGTTTTCGCCCCAGTTTTCGAACTTCGACGGCACCTTGTCCCACCATGTGGAATTGCCCGAACCGCCCTTGACCACGTCCATATCGTTGAGACGGAAGGACAAGAGCACGGCCTTCTTCAGCCACTGATTGACCGTCCAGGCGCCGTCGGCGCCGCGCGTCGCGACGCGGACCGTGCCGGCATCGAGCAGATCGAGTGCGGCTTCGACCGCATCGCGAACCTCGCCCTTCGTCGACGTGTTCACATTGTCGCGATTGTCGAAGGCGGCTTCGATGGTCTTTTCGAGGGATGCGAGGTCGGTGGCGCTCATGAGAATTCCTTAAACTTCGATCTTTATCGTGGAGACGGCGAAGTCTCCGGAAGGCGGTGGGCGGGGGTTTATCCTGCTCTACAGCATGCAGCCGTAGAACGGAATGATTTTTCCGACAAGATCGTACCTGGATTCAAGGCGTTATAGCGACATATCCGGCTTCGTAGCCGGCAATACTGAAAGGCATTTCGAGATGGCGAAGGGACGGAACGGCGGTTCGCGGCGCAAGGATGGCGTATGGGACCCGCTGAAGAGCAGTTCGACCGACAGGCAGCGCGCCGAGGCCGTGCCGAAGACGCCGCAGACGATGTCGCCTGCCTACCGCCTTGCCTATGTCGACGAGGATTTCCTCTGCCGCGAGGAGCTGCGGCCGATCCGCCTGCAGCTGGAACTGATGAAGCCGGAAATGATGCTGACCGAACGCGGCATCAAGTCGACCGTCGTCATGTTCGGCGGCGCCCGCATTCCCGCCCCTGGGCAGAGCGCCTGGGCCGCCCGCAACGATGTCCAGCGCGTCAACCTGGAGGCGGCCTCGGTCTATTATGACGAGGCGCGCAAATTTGCCCGGCTTTGCTCGAAATATTCGGCAAGCTTCGATTTCCACGAATATGTCATCGTCACCGGCGGCGGCCCCGGCGTGATGGAAGCGGGCAATCGCGGCGCGGCCGACGAGGGCGCACCTTCGATTGGCCTCAACATCGTGCTGCCGCACGAGCAGGCGCCGAACGCCTATGTAACGCCGGAACTCAGCTTCAACTTCCACTATTTTGCCATCCGCAAGATGCATTTCATGGTGCGCGCCAAGGCGATCGCAGTGTTTCCCGGCGGCTTTGGAACACTCGACGAATTCTTCGAATGCCTGACACTGATCCAGACCGGCCGCATGGAGCGTCTGCCGCTGATCCTCTTCGGCGAGACGTTCTGGAGACGCATCATTAATTTCGACGCATTGGCCGAATTCGGCACGATCGCGCCCGACGACGTCAAGCTGATCAGCTTCGTCGACACGGCTGAAGCCGCGTGGAAGATTGTCCAGGATTTCTACGAACACCGGGAATAACGCAATTCCGAGGCAAAGTGCAAAGCGGTTTTCCGTCCGGAATGCGTAGAACAAACAGTTAGATCTCCGCTCTTTCCTCGCCGAACCAGGGGAAAGAGCGGAGCAATAGTGCGGCCGGCCTTACAGAAGCGGCCGGTCCGGCATGTCGTCGATCGAGATGACGCCGTCCTTGTTGCGGTCCATCCGCGCAAACAGCTTGTCGAAGGCGGCGACGGCTTCCTGTTTGGAAATCTGGCCGTTCTGGTCGGTGTCGACCCGGTGCATCATCATCGAGGCGCGCATGAAGTTGCCGCCATGGCGCATCCAGTGATGTCCATCACGGCCATCGTGCCCGCCGTGCCCTTCGCGGGGCGGCCGTGCCTGATCGTTATCCTCCGGTGTCGCGGCTGCGGTATCCGCATCCTTGGTTTCGCCGGCATCCTGCTTGCGCTGATCCTTCATCGCCTGCATCTGCGTCTTCTGGTATTCGCGGATTTCACCCGGAGTCAGCGAGCCGTCCTGGTTGGTGTCGATCGCAGCGAAAACCTTGTCGAGGCCGGCCGTGGCCTCCTCCTTGGTAACTTGCCCGTCCTTGTTCGCGTCGAATTGCTTGAGCATGCGGACATAGGTGATTTCGCGGAAGGCGGCAGGCCCTGGACCGTGCATGCCTGCCTGCTGACGCGGCCCGTCACCGGGTGCGGCATAGCCTGCCCCGGCGGCTGCGCCGAAGATGAGGGTGGAGGAAAGCGCTGCCAGTATCAGCTTGTTGCGGTACATCGTATTTGCCTTTCGTGAGGTGTCCCCTCACGAAGAAAGCTATGGCAACAGGGCGGAAAGACCCAGTTAAACATCGGTAAGCTGAATGAAACTTTGGTAATGCCGTCGGTCGCCGTCAGCCCGGGCGAAATCAGCCCGGACCGGTAATCCTGCCGAGAAACGCGGCGAGGTCGTCGGTGACGAAGTCGATATGATCCTCTTCGCCGCTGGTCTTTTCCCACCATTCGACGACCGTTTCTTCGAGATTGCGCGGCACCAGCAGCACGGTCTGCATGCCGAGCGCCTTCGGCACGGTCAGATTGCGCGGCAGATCCTCGAACATCGCTGCCTTGCTCGTTTCGACGCGCTTCAACGCCATGAATTTGTCGTAGGTCGCCTGCGCCGGCTTCGGCACGTAGTCGGCGGCGACGATATCGAAGATGTCGTCGAAATGCTCGAGAATGCCGAGCGCTTCGGCCGTCATTTCCGCATGCTTGACGCTGCCATTGGTGAAGATGAACTTGCGCCCCGGCAGCGCCTTGATCGCCGCGCCGAGTTCAGGCTGCGGCGTCAGCGCCGTGTAGTCGATCGCATGCGCCTTTTCGAGGAAGTCGTTCGGGTCGATGCCGTGATGGATCATCAATCCCTGCAGCGTCGTGCCATGCTCGAGGTAATATTGCTTCTGCAGCTTGCGCGCCTCTTCCCGCTCCATCTGTAAGAGCGCCGCGACATAAGCGGTCATGTTCTTGTCGATCTGCGCGAAGAGATTGACATGATGCGGATAGAGCGTGTTGTCGAGGTCGAAGACCCAGTCTGTGACGTGCGCGAAGTCGGCTTTATCAGGCGTGCGGTCGATCTTTGTCATGGCGGACTTATGGCACGGGTACGGCCGCAAGGAAATCGACAAGAATAAAATAGACGCCCGATTTTCGGCGGACGTCGCAGGCTCGGGATGCTAGAAAACGGACATGTTTTTCGAACGGCCCGACGATGATACGCTCTATGATGCCCTGATCGCGCGCCGCGCCGATTATGAGGGCCAGGCCTATGTCTGCGTCAAGACGACGGGCATCTTCTGTCGTCTGACCTGTCCGGCGCGTAAGCCGAAGCGGGAAAATACCCTGTTCTTCGAGACGATCGCCGCCTGCATGCATTCCGGCTTTCGCCCCTGCCGGCGCTGCCGGCCGCTGGAGCAGCCGGGCAGGGAGCCGATCGTCGACGTGTTGCTTGCCGCGCTCGACAGCGAGCCGCAGGTTCGCTGGACCGAAGACGAGCTTGTGCGCCGCGGACATGATCCCTCGACGGTGCGGCGCGCCTTCAAGCGGGCGTTCGGCATGACCTTTCATGACATCGTCCGCTACCGCCGTCTCGGGCAAGCGGCCCGGCAACTGGCCGATGGCGCACGCGTCATCGATGCGCAGATCGACGCCGGATACGAGTCTCCGAGCGGCTTCCGCACGGCATTCCAGCGGCTCGTCGGCAAGGCGCCGGCGCTCTCGCAGAACCGCGAACTGCTTTTTGCCGACTGGTTCGACACGCCGCTCGGGCCGATGATCGCGGTTGCCGACCAGACACATCTGCATCTGCTCGAATTTCACGACCGCAAGGCGCTACTGAGCGAGCTCGAGGCACTGCAGAAGCGCGTCCGCTCCTCGGTCGCGATCGGCCGCACGCCGGCAATCGACCGGATCGAGACGGAGATCCGGGACTATTTCGAAGGGCGGCGCACGGTCTTCACGACGCCATTGGCGCTCGGCGGCACGCCCTTCGAAAAACATGTCTGGGCAAAGCTCATGGATATCCCTGTCGGTCAGACCCGCGCCTATGGCGATCTTGCAAGGCAGATGGAAAGGCCGGAAGTCGTGCGTGCCGTCGGCCGCGCCAACGGCGCCAACCAGCTAGCCATCATCGTGCCCTGTCATCGCGTGCTCGGCGCGGATGGATCGTTGACCGGCTATGGCGGCGGGCTCTGGCGCAAGCAATGGCTGCTGCGGCATGAAGAGAAGATCAGCACACAATCAAAGATGGAGGAGACAACATGAACCAGACTGAAAAGGCCAAGGCATTCGGCGCGCTGCACCGCAAGGGCAACCCGGTCATTCTTTACAACATCTGGGATGCCGGAACGGCCAAGGCGGTGACGGAAGCCGGCGCCAAGGCGCTGGCGACCGGAAGCTGGTCGGTCGCCGCCGCTCAAGGCTATGGCGACGGCCAGAAGCTGCCGATGGAAGTGCTGCTTGAGACGGCACGCTCGATCGCCGCCGTCAACGAACTGCCGCTCTCGGTCGATTTCGAAGGCGCCTATTCGACGGACCCTTCAGGTGCCGCGGCCAATGTGGCGAAAGTGATCGAGGCCGGCGCCGTCGGCATCAATTTCGAGGATCAAAAGATCGGCGCGAGCGGCCTTCATCCGGTGGAGGCGCAGGCGGCCCGCATCCGCGCCATCCGGGAAATGGCCGAGGCGAGGGATATCGATTTCTTCATCAACGCCCGCACCGACCTGTTCCTTCAGGAAGGCGACGGCTCCAGGCATGCCGGTCTGGTCGACGAGGCAGTCGAGCGTGGCAAGGCCTATGCAGCGGCAGGCGCCAGCGGCTTCTTCGTGCCCGGCCTCATCGAACCAGCGCTGATCGAGAAGATCTGCGCCGCCTCCAGCATGCCGGTCAATATCATGATGAAGCCGGGCGCGCCCGAACCGGCAGCGCTCGGAAAGCTCGGCGTCTCGCGCATCAGCTACGGCCCGGGGCCATACCGGGCCATGATGGAGAAGCTGAAGGAAGCCGCGGCGGCGATCTATAGCCCGCTCTGATTTCGGCTCCAGTCTTGGAAGATGCGTCCCTTCGCCGGTGAAGGGCGCAACCTCGATCAGGGGACGATCAGCGTTCCGACGCCGTGCTCGGTGAAGATCTCGAGCAGGACGGAATGGGCTGTCTTGCCGTTCAGGATGACGACGCCCTGGACGCCGGCCTTGATCGCATCGATGCAGGTCTCGACCTTCGGGATCATGCCGCCCGAGATCGTGCCGTCGGCGATCAGCGCATGCGCTTCGGCGACGGAAAGCTCCTTGATCAACTGGCCGTTCTTGTCGAGCACGCCGGGCACATCGGTCAGGAAGAGCAGGCGGGTGGCGTTCAGCGCGCCGGCAATGGCGCCGGCGAAAGTATCGGCATTGATGTTGTAGGTGGCGCCGTCGCGGCCGGGTGCGACCGGGGCGATCACCGGGATCATCTCGGAGCGGGCGAGCAGATCGAGCAGCGTGCGGTCGACCTCGACCACCTCGCCGACGAAGCCGAGATCGAGCACGCGCTCGATGTTGGAATCCGGATCCTTCACGGTCTTGCGCGCCTTTTCGGCGAAGACCATGTTGCCGTCCTTGCCGCAAAGGCCGATCGCCCATTCGCCGGTCTGGTTGATGAGCGCGACAATTTCCTTGTTGATCGAGCCGGCGAGCACCATCTCGACGATCTCGACCGTCTTCTGGTCGGTGACGCGAAGCCCGCCCTCGAATTTCGATTCGATGCCCATCTTGCTCAGCATGGCGCCGATCTGCGGGCCGCCGCCGTGAACGACGATCGGGTTGACGCCCGATTGCTTCAACAGCGCGATGTCGCTGGCAAAGGCCTTGCCGAGCTCGGGATTGCCCATGGCGTGGCCGCCATATTTGACGACAATCGTCTTGTTCTCGTAACGCTGCATGAAGGGCAGCGCCTTGGCCAGAAGCCGTGCCTGCAGTTCGCTTTCGGACTCGTTCATGGGGACCCCGCAGAATTGTTCTCGGCCTTTTATCGCAAGTTTCTGACAGAGGGAATAATCCAGAGGGCAATAGTTTTTCGTATCTGGCGCGGAGCCGGTGGTCTTTACCGTCCGGCGCACGCAAGTATGATATGAGGAACGGCATGCAAGGCGATGAGATTGCAGACCTGATCGGCCGCGTCGCGCTCAGCGACCGCAGGGCTTTTATTGCCCTTTACAATCAGACCGGGCCGAAACTTTTTGCCATCTGCCTGCGTATCTTGAAGGATCGCACGGAAGCCGAAGAAGCCCTGCAGGAAGTCTATATCAGCATCTGGCAAAGGGCCGGAAGTTTCCAGGCAGCCACAGGTTCGTCCTCGGCGTGGCTTTCGGCGATTGCCCGCAATCGGTCGATCGATACGTTGCGGTCGCGCAAGCCTATCGCCGACGAAATCGACAGTGCCTACGATCTTGCCGATGCCGCACCCGACCCGGAAATGCAGACGGTGACGAAGGATGAAGGAAGGCGGATTGACACCTGCATGGAAGAGTTGGAAGCTGATCGTGCGGTCGCGGTGAAACGGGCTTATGTCGAAGGGCTGAGCTATCAGGAACTGGCTGATCAGTTTGGTGTCCCGCTGAACACGATGCGGACCTGGCTCAGGCGCAGCCTGTTGAAACTGAGAGAGTGCATGGAACGATGACATCGCCCGACAAAAGCAAGGGAGACCGCTCCCGCGACGAGGTTCTCGCCGGCGAATATGTGCTTGGCGTCCTCTCGCTGCAGGACCGACGGGTGGTGGAAGAGCGCATTCGCCACGATCGGCCCTTTGCCGCGATCGTCAGCCGCTGGGAAACCAACCTTTCCGCCTTCAATGACGAGTATGAAACCGCCTCGCCAAACCGGGAAACCTTCAAGCAGATCGAGGCGCGGCTTTTCGGCGATGCTGCAAAACCCGCATCCTTTTCGCAAGGAATCTGGAATTCGGCGGTTTTCTGGCGCTCGCTGAGCTTTGCCTGTGTCGTCGTCGCCGTCAGCGCCGTTATCTTCGCCTCCGGCGTGGTGCCGCAGCCGCAGGGGCCGACACCGCTGGTGGCCTCGCTTTCCGGCCAGAACAGCGCCATCAATCTTCTCGCCTCCTACGAGCTGCAGAGCGGCCGGCTGAAGATCGTGCCGGTGGCCGCCGGCAAGCCGGAGGAGAAGTCACTGGAACTCTGGCTGGTGCTGGGCAGCGGCCTGCCGAAATCGCTCGGCGTCTTCCAGCCGGGCGAGAGCGGCGAACTCGTCATTCCCGCCGATCTGCGCAGCCATCTCGCCGATGGTGCAACGCTTGCCGTCAGCCTCGAACCCTTCGGCGGCTCGCCGACCGGCCAGGCGACCGGTCCGGTGATCGCAAGCGGCGCCTTGCGCCGGCCATGATTGGGCGCCGGTCGTAAATCGCGCGCCCATAAAATCATTTTCTCCCAACTGAAACTCTTTGGCGCAAGCCTCCGTAGTTCGAAATGTCCGGACGACGCTCAGGCATAAAGCCCGCGGATGGTGTCCGGTGAGGAGAAAATCATGATCAAGTCCGTATTGCGCGGTTTTGCACTCGCGACCGCCCTATCCGCTGTCGCCTTTGCCGCCGCCAAGAACCCGGAAGTCGGCGGTGCGGCGATGTTCGCCACCAAGAACATCATCGAAAACGCTGTCAATTCGAAGGATCACACGACGCTGGTCGCAGCCGTCAAGGCGGCGGGCCTGGTCAGCACCCTCGAGGGCAAAGGCCCCTTCACCGTCTTTGCGCCGACCAACGAAGCTTTCGCCGCCCTGCCGAAAGGCACGGTCGAGACGCTGCTGAAGCCGGAAAACAAGGCGACGCTCACCAAGGTTCTGACCTGCCATGTCGTTGCCGCCGATGCGATGGCCAAGACCGTTGCCAAGATGATCAAGGATGACGGCGGCGAGCACGACATCAAGACCGTCGGCGGCTGCGTGCTGAAAGCCAAGGAAAGCATGGGCAAGATCACGCTGACCGACGAAAACGGCGGCGTCTCGCATGTGACGATCGCCGATGTCAAACAGTCGAACGGCGTCATCCACGTCGTCGACAAGGTGCTGCTGCCGAAGATGTAAGTCTGCGTATGTCGGCAGAGGCGTGGGGCGCTCTCCGGGGCGCCCCAAACACAATGAGAGAGGCGCCAGCGTCACTGATGAGGTGGCTATCGGGCCGCTTCGGCTCTCCGGAAAACGAGTGTGACACTCATGCCGGTGCCGGGGGACGAGGTTACTTCGACGTTAGCGCGGGCGTTCTGTTTCAGGGACTGCACGATCATCGCGCTCAGCTTTCCCGGGTGCGGCCAATTCACATCTTGAGGAAGACCGACCCCATTATCGGCAACGGTGATCCTGCAGCCGGTATCGCTGACGACACAGCGGAGCGTGATCTCTCCGCCGTCACGCCCCACAAAGGCATGTTTCAGCGCATTGGTGAGGAGTTCGTTGATCACCAGCCCGGCGGGCATGGCCACATCGACCGAAACCGGCCAGGTATCGACCTTCATGTCCAGCCGTATGCCTTCCACGGCGTGGGCAGCCATCACCGAGGCGGCAATCTGGCTCACATAGGTGCCAAGATCGACTGTGGCGCCTTTCTCTTCGTCCGACAGCGAGCGGTACAACAGCGCCAAGGCTTCGATCCGCCCGGCAAGCCGTGCAAATCTCTCGCTTTCCTCGCTCTGTTGTGCATTGCGCGCCTCCATCCGGATCAGCGCCGTGATCATCTGAAGATTGTTCTTCACGCGATGCTGAAGTTCGCGCAGAAGCACATCCTTCTCGGTCAGCAGCTCGCCGAAGCTCTGATCCGCCGCCGCCTCATTGCGCGCCGCAAAGGCTACCAATCGGAACAGCGGGGTGTCGTCATCGTCGACGATGGTATTCGACCAGACATCGATAATGGTCGTGCTGTCAGGTTCGGCCACCAGGGAGAACGCGCCAATATACTCTTCCGCAGAAGTCACGGCGGCTGTCAGCGTCGCTCCTCCCGATATGGCGGTGGAATCCAATTCGATCTCGGTCCAGGCTTTTCCCTGGACCTGCGTTGCGCTGAGCGCCGTCAGCCGTTCGAACTCGAGATTGACGTAAATCAGCGCCTCACAGTTATCGAGTTCGGAGACGGCCACAGCAAAGGGGACGTGATCGAGAAAGTGTCGAAACCGATCGTCATCAAGGGCTTCGGCCAGATGGGGCAGGTTGCCGACGCCTTCCGGCGAAAGCGGCTGGTCTTTGCTATCAGTCATCTAACTACTCGCGCACGCGGCTGCTCTTGCACAGCATGGGATGGAGGGTTGCTTTAAAAACTTCGCGGACGCAAGTGCAAACACTGCCGGTCAGCCTATGCAAGCAGTTTCATACTGCGAGGATGATTGACGTGATCCGACCCTTGATTCAGGCCAAACCCGGAAATTGCGCCAGCAGCCACCAAGCATAATTTACGCTCGGTCATTTCAGGGGCTCGATGCACGAGCGAAAACAAAAAGGCCAGGCAAATCGCCTGGCCTTGAATGGATAACGTGCTTCCGGCAGTGCCAGTACATCCGTGGTCAAAGGAAAGCAGATATCGATTTAAGCGTTCTGGAGATTGCAAGCGGACATCTTGCCCGACTTGTTGTCACGCTCGAGATCGAAGCCGATCTTCTGGCCTTCGACGAGTTCGCGCATTCCGGCACGTTCGACGGCGGAGATGTGAACGAAGGCGTCAGCGCCGCCATTGTCAGGCTGAATGAAGCCGAAGCCCTTGGTGGAGTTGAACCATTTAACGGTGCCAGTGGTCATGATGAACCCTTTCATAGCAATATTGAAGAACCGCAGCGCCAGGGCGATGCGGATGATGATAGCGATTTTTGAAAGGAAGTTCGTTCAGGCCGCGGTGCTAATCGCGCGATAACCAAGCCAGCAAGCAAAATTCGATAGCCGCCATCTACCGCAACCAACCCGTATCGTCAACCGTTAGTTTTTCATCGATGAACAACTCAACCTGTAGATGCTCCTTCGGCCTTTGCACCAAATAGGACTCGGCCGCGTGAAAAGCCGAGAATCCGGATATGCCGGAAGCGAGCTTTGGAACGAGCCAGACTCACGCGTCGCCCCAAATACCGCAGCCGGGCGCCGTTCTATTTCCAGCGGGCGATGCCGACGGTATCGCCGATCGCCTGGCGCAGATCGTCCAGGCCGTCGCCCTTTTCCGATGAGGTGGACAGCACGCCGGGATAGGCGGCCGGGCGCTTGCGGATCTTTTCCGCGGTCTCGGCAAGCAGCTTCGGCACAGCGGGCGCCTTGATCTTGTCGGTCTTGGTCAGCACGATCTGATAGGAGACGGCCGCCTTGTCGAGCAGATCAAGCACGTCATCGTCGTTCTTCTTGATGCCGTGGCGGCTGTCGATCAGCACATAGACGCGCTTCAGCGTCGCGCGGCCGCGCAGATAGTCGAAAACCAGCTTGGTCCACTTGTCGACCATCTCCTTCGGTGCCTGCGCATACCCATAGCCCGGCATATCGACGATCGCCATTGGCGGCAGGTCGCCACCTTCGCCGGAAAAGCCGTCCGGAACGAAATAATTGAGCTCCTGCGTGCGCCCCGGCGTGTTCGACGTGCGCGCCAGACCTTTCTGGCCGACCAGCGCATTGATCAGCGACGACTTGCCGACATTGGAACGGCCGGCAAAGGCCACTTCCAGCGGCCCTTCCGGCGGCAGGAAGTTGAGCGACGGCACGCCGCGGATGAAGATCCATGGGTGGCCGAAGAGCGGCTTTTCGTTTTCGGGCATGCGGGCTCTGCAATCTCCGGCTTCTGTCTCTTACCGGGCTTCGTGGTTTTGAAGGAAGATGTCAAGCTTCGAGGCGGTTTGCAGACCATTGCTTCCTTCCCACGCACGGCCTTGCGGGTCACCGCGTACTCAGGCTCAGAAGATAGGCGCAAAGCATACCGGCCATCGCATCCGAATAGGCGTCGACCTCTTCGGTCTTCCGCGGTCTTTCAGAAAATTCCTTTCCGACGGTCGTCAGGGTCGTCATGATCAAGTCGCCGGCCAGCACGCGGGCAGCCTCGGGGAGGGCGGGAAGCATCTCCTTCAGGAAGTCCTCGATCACCGGGTCGCCCGCCTGTCGTGCCTCCTGGGCCTCCGGCGCATCCCTGTAAAGCGGGGCAGCGTCGCCGAGCGCCACCCGCACCGCGGCTTCTTCGCACTCCGACCGAATGAAGGCCCGAACCAATCTACGCACCCGCCGAAGCGGCGGCTCCGATCGGTCCTTCAGGATCTCATTCAGCAGATCGGTGGTTTCTCGCCACTCGTCGCTCTGCAGCCGGAACAGGATCGCGGCCTTGTTCGGAAAATATTGGTAAAGCGATCCAACGCTGACGCCGGCTTTTTGCGCCACGCGTGCAGTGGTGAAGCGGTGCGCGCCTTGCTGCGCCAAAACCTGAACAGCGGCCTGCAGAATTGCCGAAACGAGCTCGTTCGAGCGCGTCTGTTTAGGCTGTTTTCGTGAGGAAAGTCTGGAGCTTGGGCGGTCGGTCATCTCTAGGCTTCCGGATGCGATTAGCGAATGTGACGAATTAATCGTATTTTCCCGATCGGCACAACAACGCTCTCGATGAAGGATTTGATATGACCACTTTAACGACCGCTCCGCTTGCACCGCTGCTCGACCAGCTTTTCGATGAAGCCGACAAGGCGACCAGCCCCGGCCTGGCGGCACTGTCAGAGGCGGAGCGAGATCGCCTCTTCCACAGCAAGGCGGAATACCGCAATTTCTATGGCCTGGTAAAGGATCTCTGGCTTCCGGTGTCACGCCAGACCGGAGAGTTGCTCTACATGCTGACACGCAGCAGTGGAGCACGCGTGATCGTGGAGTTCGGCACGTCGTTCGGCATTTCGACGCTCTATCTCGCCGCCGCACTGCGCGATAACGGTGGCGGCCGGCTGATTACCACCGAGTTCGAACCTGAAAAGGTCGCCAAAGCACGGCAGCACCTCCAAGCCGCAGGGCTCGCCGATCTTGTCGAGTTTCGCCAAGGCGATGCGCTTGAAACCCTCGGCGACGATCTTCCGGGCAGCATCGATCTGGTCCTGATGGACGGCGCAAAGTCGCTGTATCTGGAGATTTTGCAGATCCTGGAAGGCCGCCTTCGCCAGGGCGCAATCATTATCGCCGACGATGCGGACGCCTGCCCGGAATACCTCGGTCACGTGCGCGCACTTGGCAGCGGTTACATGTCCACACCGTTTTCCGAAGACGTCGAACTTTCCCTGCGTGCCGCCTAGAACAGGATGATTTTAGGCCGGCTCAGCCTAAAATCTGAATCCTGTTCTAAATTAAATAGTAGAGCATGATGCCGTCCGAAAACCGCACACACTTTTCGGCATCATGCTCTGAAGCCAATGTCGGCATAGGATCATTTTTACAGATCCGAAAAGAAAAGCCCCGCCGAAGCGGGGCTTGTCTATCGCACTTTGAGCTGCTGCGATCTGCAGCGGCGTCATTTCGATGGCGCCGGTTTTCGTCGGAACAGACCCTTCAGATTGTCGAAGAGTTCGACCTTGACGCCGTGGCGCTTCATGATCACCGACTGCTGGGCGACCGAGAGCGTGTTGTTCCAGGCCCAGTAGATGACCAGGCCGGCCGGGAAGCTTGCCAGCATGAACATGAACACCAGCGGCATCCAGGTGAAGATCATCGCCTGCGTCGGATCGGGCGGTGTCGGGTTCATGCGCATCTGCAGGAACATGGTGACGCCCATGATCAGCGGCCAGACGCCGAGATGCAGAATGGTCGGCGCCTGGAAGGGCAGCAGGCCGAACAGATTGACGATCGTCGTGGGATCGGGGGCCGAAAGGTCCTTGATCCAGCCGAAGAACGGCGCGTGCCGCATCTCGATGGTGATGTAGATCACCTTGTAGAGCGAGAAGAAGATCGGGATCTGCAGCGCCACCGGCCAGCAGCCGGCGATCGGGTTGATCTTCTCTTCCTTGTAGAGCTGCATGGTCGCCTGCTGCAGCCCCATGCGGTCGTCGGCGAATTTCGCCTTCAGCTCCTCCATCTTCGGTTGCATGCGCTTCATGTTCGCCATCGAAGCATATTGCTTGCTGGCGAGCGGGAAGAACAGCGCCTTGACGACGATGGTGGTGCACAGGATCGCCACGCCGAAATTGCCGAAGAAGCGATAGAAGAAGTCCATCAGCTTGAACATCGGCTTGGTGATGAAATAAAACCAGCCCCAGTCGATCAGCCGGTCGAACTTCGGGATCGAATAGCTGGCCTCGTAGCCGTCGATGACAGGGACTTCCTTGGCGCCGGCGAAGACGAGGTTCTTGAGCTCGATCGATTGGCCCGGCGCAACGGTGAAGGCATCGTCCTTGTAGTCGGCCTGATAGCGTGGCTGGCCATCGGTAAAATGCGAGAAGCGCGCTTCATAGGCAGCACTCTGCGGCGGAATGATCGTCGCGGCCCAATATTTGTCGGTAATACCAAGCCAACCGCCGGTGGATTTCGCCGGCATGACAGCTTCCTTCTCGGCGGCGACATATTTGGTTTCAACGAGGCCGTCCTCGCCGATGACGCCGATGAAGCCTTCATGCAGGACGTAGACGGAGGGCGTCGTCGGCTTGTTGTAACGTGTGACGCGGCCGTAGGAGGAGAGCGAGGCGGGCGCCTGGCCGGCATTTGCGATCTTGTCGGCGACGGTGAACATATAGCGTTCGTCGACGGAAATCGTCCGCGTAAAGGTCAGGCCCTTGTCATTGGTATAGGAAAGCGTCACCGGCGTCTTCTCGGTGAGCTTGGCGCCCTCGGGCGCCGTCCAGAGCGTCGAGGCACCGGGAACGTCGCCGGTGGCGTCGCTGCCGATATAGCCGAGCTCGGTGAAGTAGCCGTCCTTGGTTTCGGCCGGGCTGAACAGGGTGATGGTCGGGCTCGAGTCGTCGACGGTCTCGTGATAGGCCTTGAGCTTCAGGTCGTCGAGCCGGGCGCCGGCAAGGTTGATCGAGCCGGAAAGCGCAGGAGTATCGATGACAACGCGCGGAGTCTTTGCGAGCGCCTGTTCGAGCGTCGCCGTGGCGACGGCCTGACCGGAAGGCGCTGTGCCATTCGTCGGGGCCGGCGTCGCACCGTCGGCTGCAGGCTGCTGCACCTGTTCGGTCTTCTGCTGCGCCTTCTGGGCTTCCTGCGCCTTGCGCTGGGCCTCGATGCGCGGGTTCATATAGAGAAACTGCCAGCCGAGGACGATCAGCACCGAGAGAGCGATCGCAATGAAGTAATTGCGGTTTTTTTCCATCATACGTTCCTGGGGCGTCCGTCTCCGGAGCGCCGGGGTTTCGGCCTGGTTTCCACGCGAAATTTCAGTTCCGCGGCCAATTCTTTGAAGGACGCTTTAAGCACGTCCCTGCGCGCGACAACCACATAGTCGTGTCCGGGCTGCATTGCAAACCCCGCATGAAGCCGCACCGCCTCTTTCAGGCGGCGGCGCATACGGTTCCGTTCGACCGCGTTGCCATGTTTTTTGGTGACTGTGAAACCGACACGGGCTTGGCTATCGGGTTCCTTCCGGTCGAGGACTTCGAGAAGGAAGAAGCCGCCACGGCGTTTCTCGCCCTCGCGCGCGGCAAGAAACTGCGGGCGGCTCTTCAGCCGCCCGACAGCGTGTTTTTCTTCTTTGGTCGTCAATTCGCCCGCCATCTTTTCTCGGGCAATCCGGCCTTAAGCCGAAAGACGCTTGCGGCCCTGCGCGCGGCGGGCAACGATGACCTTGCGGCCACCCTTGGTGGACATGCGCGCACGGAAGCCGTGGCGACGCTTGCGAACAAGCTTGGATGGTTGGTAGGTACGCTTCATTTATTTAAACACCGCGGAGTGCGGCCCTTCTTGAATTTGCATAGTGCAAGGAGCGTTGTTTTTCGAACGGGCGAGCCATGAAAGGCTGAGTGACCGGACGTGCGGCGGCTTATACGGATGAAGCCTATGAAAGTCAATTATACCGGATAATTTCACTTTGAGCCGCCGGCTTGACAAGTATTTTCGCACTCTGGTGTTAAGAAATCCGATCTGCCCCAACTGGTTGTGGTTTTGCCGCAGCCGGATATCATAGCCCCGGTTCTCAGGGGTTTCCGCGTCCCAACCAAGGTCAACATGGATAATTTTCCGTCGCCATAATCGTAAACATTGGAAATCTAACTTTAATAACTTTCGCCGATATTCGGATCATCGGCTGGAATTTGCTTTCCAGGCAGTGGCATAGCTAGGAGACAGTGCATGAAGATCCGCGGCAAAATTAATCTGCTGGTATGCGTGATGGGCGCGGTGGCGCTTTTGATCGGCGCAACGGCACTGTCGGCCATGCACGAATACAATCGCAACCTGACCGCTTATGAGGAGGCCGCCGCCCGCGCCTATGCCGGCGAACGGCTCAACCGTTTCGTAACCGCCGTGGTCATGGAAGCGCGCGGCATCTATGCCGCCAAGACGATCAAGGACACGCCGAACTTCGCCAAGGGCATCATGGCCGATCTCGAGGAGATCGATAAGGTCATCGCGGGCTGGGCGCCGCTCGTCACGGCGGCTGAGAAGGATGATTTCGCCAAGCTCGTCGCCCGTGCCGCGGAATTCCGCACCTTCCGCACCGAAACTGCCCGTCTCGGCACCGAAGTCGGCCCCGAGGCCGCCAGCGCCCAGGGCAATAATGACGCCAACCGCGCCAACCGCAAGGCGTTCCAGGCCGAAATCGACGCGGTGGTCGCCACCGACAAGGCAGCGCTCGAAACCGTCAACACCGAGATCGAAAGCTTCCGCACCTGGGTGCTGATGCTGGTCCTCAGCATCACCGGCATCGGCATCGCCGTCGGCATCGGCATGGGCTTCTATATCGGCACCAGCCATCTGAGCCGCCCGATCAAGCGCGTCACCCGGGCGATCAACGAGGTCGCCAGCGGCAATTTCGAGGCCGAGGTTCCCTTTGCCGGGCGCCAGGACGAAATCGGCGAGATGGCCGCAGCCGTCGCGGTGTTCAAGGCCAACGGCCTTGCGATCAAGCGCCTGAACGCCCAGGAGGCGGCGATGCGCGCCAAGAGCGACGACCTGCAGTCGAGCATGTCCGTCGTCGTGGCTGCGGCTGCAGCCGGCGACTTCGGCCACCGCATCAGCAAGGACTACGAGGACGAGAACCTCAACCGCTTCGCCGGCAACATCAACACGCTGCTGTCGAGCGTCGATGCCGGCATCGGCGAGACCCGCCGCGTCATTGCAAGCCTTGCCGATGGCGACCTCACCCAGACGATGAACGGCAACTTCCAGGGCGCCTTCGCCGAGCTGCAGCAGAACGTCAACAACACCTTCGTCACCCTGCAGGCGACGATGCGCGAAGTGCGCCAGACGACGGAAGCGATGAACGGCAACACCGCCGAACTGCGCAATGCCAGCGACGACTTGTCGAAGCGCACCGAGCAGCAGGCCGCCGCCCTCGAACAGACCTCGGCGGCACTCGATCAGATCACCGCCGTCGTTCAGAATTCCACCGAGCGGGCGCATGAAGCCACCATTATGGTGTCGGAAGCCAAGGACAAATCAGGCGCTTCCGGCGTCGTCGTCGGCAATGCCGTCGAGGCCATGGGCCGCATCGAGCAGGCATCGCGCGAAATCAGCCAGATCATCAACGTCATCGACGAGATCGCCTTCCAGACCAACCTGCTGGCGCTGAACGCCGGCGTCGAGGCGGCACGCGCCGGCGAGGCCGGCAAGGGCTTTGCGGTTGTGGCACAGGAAGTGCGCGAGCTCGCCCAGCGTTCGGCAAAGGCCGCCAAGGACATCAAGGCGCTGATCACCAAGTCGGGCAACGAGGTGCAGGTCGGCGTCAAGCTCGTCCAGGCGACCGGCGAGGCGCTGGCCGAAATCGGCACCCGCGTCATCGCCATCAACGATCATATCCATTCGATCGCCACGGCTGCGACCGAACAGTCGACCGGCCTCAAGGAAGTCAATACCGCCGTCAACCAGATGGACCAGGTCACCCAGCAGAATGCTGCGATGGTCGAAGAGACCTCCGCCGCCACGCACAGGCTTTCGGCCGAAGCCGGTGGGCTGGTGCGGCTGATTTCCCGCTTCAAGCTGTCGGATGATGCACCGGCGCCTGTGGCGCTTGTCCGCAACGAGCCGCAAAGGCCGGTCGCCTCGCCCGCCCGCCGGGCGATCGCCAAGGTCGCCCGCGCCTTCGGCGGCAATGCGGCCGCCGCAGAACAGAGCTGGGAAGAGTTCTGATCCTTATCGATTGTCAGCACCTTGAAACGCCGCCTCCCTCCGGGCGGCGTTTCTTTGTGACGACGTGACGCTGTTCGCAAAGATTTGAAAGCGGAGCCGTTTGGTCTAATATAGAGCGAGAGGGCGGCTGAAGTGCCGCCGTTCGTGCGAGACCAGAATGCCGGTACAAGATCAGGGCGACAATCCTTCAGCGGAAATCCCCGCGGCCGGCGAGGCCGCAAGGGCGCCGTGCCCGTCTGCCGGCATGTTCGGCGGCATGTTCGGCGGATTGTCGGGCAAGCTGCTCTGGCTCACCGTCTTCTTTATCATGCTCGCCGAAATCCTGATCTTCTTCCCCTCGGTCGCCAGCATGCGCATCCGCTGGCTGGAGGACAGGCTGAACACGGCCGCTGCCGCCGCCATCGTCATCGATGGGCTGCAGCCGGTCGAGCTGCCGCGCGCGTTGCAGAAGGAGACGCTGGAGGCGACCGGCACCAAGGCGATCGTGCTGCGCAAGGATGGCACCTCGCGGCTGCTGGCGACGACCGACATGCCGACCTCGGTCGACGAGGCCTATGATCTCACCGACGTGCCGCCGGCAACGGCAATCCGCGATGCGCTCGACACCTTGATCTTCGGCGGCGGCAGGATGATCCGCGTCTACGGCCCCGTCGGCGACACCAATACCGGCGTCGAGGTGGTGATGAAGGACAGGCAGCTGCGCACGGCAATGTTTGCCTATTCCCGCAACGTTCTCCTGCTGTCGGTGCTGATCGCGCTGTTCACCGCGACGCTGATCTTCTTTGCGATCAACCGCATCCTGATCGGCCCGATCCGCCGGCTGACCGGCAGCATGCAGCAATTCTCCTCCGATCCCGAGAACCCCGCCCATATCTATATCGGCGATGGCGGCCGCGACGAACTGGCGGTCGCCGGCCGCAACCTCACCTCGATGCAGATGGAGCTGCAGAAGACGCTGAAGCAGCAGAAGAACCTTGCCGCTCTCGGCCTCGCCGTCTCCAAGATCAATCACGACATGCGCAATATCCTGGCCTCGGCGCAGCTGATGTCGGATCGGCTGGTCGATGTCGATGATCCGATGGTCAAGAGCTTCGCCCCGAAGCTGCTGCGTACCATCGCCCGCGCAGTCGGCTATACCACCGAGGTGCTGTCTTACGGCAAGGCGAGCGAATCCGCCCCGCGCCGCCGCCATGTCCTGCTTTTGGAACTGACCCAGGACGTCAAGGACATGCTGGCGATCGATCCGCAAAGCGGCATCGAATTCACCGAGCAGATCGGCGCCGATCTTAAGGTCGATGCCGATGGCGAGCAGCTGTTCCGCGTCATCCACAATCTCTGCCGCAACGCGCTGCAGGCGCTGACCGCACCGGGCGAGGGTGCCCCGGGCGCGGTCAGGCGCATCACCGTCGCCGCCCAGCGGGTCGGCAGCGTCGTCAGCATCACGGTTGACGATACCGGCCCTGGCATGCCTCTGAAGGCGCGCCAGAACCTCTTTGCCGCCTTCCGCGGCTCCGCCCGCTCCGGCGGCACCGGCCTCGGCCTGACGATCGCCCGCGAGCTGGTGCTCGCCCATGGCGGCACGATCGCGCTTGTGGAAAAACCGACGGTCGGTACCCAGTTCCGCATCGAGATCCCCGATCGCCCGGTTTCGCTGGAGGATTACCGCAGCCGGACGCACATCGAAAAGTGACCGGATTTCGTAAGTCGTGGCCACAAACTGTTAAACGCGCGATTTTTTCCGAAATGCTCTTGCATTGTCCCGAAGGACGCTTTAGAGGATCGCCCACGCAAGCGGCACCGCCGCAATTGCACGCACCCGTAGCTCAGCTGGATAGAGCACCAGACTACGAATCTGGGGGTCGGGCGTTCGAATCGCTCCGGGTGCGCCATTTTCCTTTTTATCAGCTTTAATTCCGCTCGGCTCCGGAAGGGTAACGTCATCTGACGTGTTCCTCTGATACTGTGCGTAACCGACCAGCATTTTTCCCATAGTCCCAACGGAGGACGTGGGCCCGATGGCAGTTGTCTGCGGAGGAAGTTTACCGTGGCAATTTCAGAATTATTGACGGTCTCCAATCGACATCAATTCCCCTGCCGGACTTTCAGAACGGGGATGAAATCAGGTTTCCCGGCGCTTTGGTGTCGGCATTGCTTGATCGGTTTACAAAACCAGGAGACGCCGTTCTCGATCCTTTTGTGGGACTGGGAACGACTTTCTTTGCCTGCGAGGAGAGGGGCAGGATTCCTTATGGGATAGAAGCCGACCGGCAGAGATGTGAATGGGTCAAGGAACGCATCACGACAAAGCATCATCTGCTCTGCGGTGATAGCGCAGAGCTGGCAGCCTTCGATTTTCCCGAGATGGATTTTTGCATCACATCGCCGCCATACATGCCCCATTGGCATAAATGGAACCCGCTTTACAACGGCGATCCGGATTATGATGGCTATGACGTTTATCTGAAAAGAATGCAGGAAATATACGGCCGGATCTGCAAACGCATGAAGACAAACGCTTACCTCGTCGTTCAGGCCGACAATCTGACCAACGAACAATTCTCCCCCCTTGTCTGGGATCTAGGACGAGCTTTGTCGGAGGTTATGACGCTTGAAGGGGAAATTATGGTGAATTGGTCTGATACAGTGGAAAGCGGCAACCGGTTCACACAGTGCCTCGTGTTCAAGAATGCAAGCGGATGAAATCAAGTTTGCCGCGACGGCCGCTCCAGTCTGTGCCTCAAGGCAGCGAAGCGAAAAACTATTGCTCGTCCGGATGGTCTCTCAAATAGTCTTCCCTTTCTTTCTTCCCGAACAAGGATGAGTAATAGCCGCTGCAAACCAGATATGAGCACTCGTCCGGGTTGCCCGTTTGCCATCCCGGCTGGCAGAGGACGACGCGACGGAATTTGGCGTTGCAAAGTCCGTGGTTTGCCAAGAGCCGCGGGTCGTTTCCGAAATACGCGCTTATGGCGTCCTTGTGAGTCCATGCAGGAACGGCTTTCCAATCTGCGGCGCCGCCCTCATCGCTCACATTGGCGATCGCACAGAACGACCAATTCGAAATCACGACCGGCTGATCGCAGGGAAAGGCCTGGACGGCGCTTCCCAGCAGGATCGAAACCAATACCAACAGCCGCTGGCCATAGACCATCGCGCCCTTCTCCGTTATGCCGACCTTTCGCATCCTGGCCTCCACCGCGTGCAATTACCTGTCATCATCTGACGGGATCAGGCAATCTCAAAACCGCCCTAAGATTTTTTTCCTAGTTCACGAAATGTTCTTACGCTAGATTGCTCGCCGTTGCAACCATGGAATGTTGAAGAATCTTGTGGCGATTGGCGATGCGGGCGCTTGGGCCGGTCTTTTCCCTCCGCACGCGTGAAAAACCAGTTCTTCTGCCCTTTCCCGGAAGGACGTGCTGGCAGCCAAGGTGAGGGCTGATCAACCGGCGGGACAAGAGCCGTACCAGTTGCCGGAAACCGCCGGCGCGTGCCCCTTGGTGGAGGCATCAAGCCCAACAGAGGCCAAATGCCCTGGCCCTACTCCTTGATGGGGATTCCGGCTTCGATCGCAGCTTCGATAAAGGCCTGCCGCGCCTCTTCCCGGTTTCGTTTGCCCGACATGACATCAGCGCAAACCGCGCACGCCCGATCCAGGGCCGGCCCATCCTCGGTCGGCCAGTCTTCAACCAGCGCCCATGTAGCGGCCTGGGTCGTCTGGATGACCACCCACTGATCCGGGCCTTCAAGGGCGAGTGTCACCGGCTTCTTCCAAATGGTTTGCATTGTCTCAGGACCTCCGCTGCGTGCTCTCTGCCGCCTCCTCACATAAGGCGGTTTAACCCGCGTGGCGAGGCGAGGGTGTGAGCGAGATGTTTTTTTCAAGCGCAAGCAGCGAGTCTGAAAGATCGCGACGCCCTTTCGGTGGCGCTTCTCAAAATTCTTGGGCGAATTCACACGCCAGCAATGTTTTACCCGGCAAGGCCTCCCCCTGGCGGGCGACGATCGAGATCTTTCCAGGCCCGGCAAGTCCCGCTTCGGGCTGCTGATCGGCCGGAAGCTCGCGCGAATAGCCCTTGGTAGATGTTCCGAGCAGGTCCGAACTCTCCGGCTTCAACCCGTATTTTGCGGCCAGATCGTCAGCGCGTTCTCCCTCGACCAGAATCCCGACCGCGTTGCTGGAAAAGAAAACCTCGGTCGATTTGAAGCCGTCGCGGCCGATCTGGTTCGGAATCTTGTAGATCGCCGCACCGAGCGACGAGGTGTTTGGCTTGGCCAGAGCTTCCGCGGCGTCATAGATCTCCATGGTGGATGTCATCGAATAGGGTGGTTTGCACAGCGCCGCGTCAAAGAACTTGTTATTGGCCGGAGCGGCCATGACGCCTTCGGCTTGAAATGCCGCAATAGCGACGCCTAACGAGAAGGCGGCGTAGTGAATGAATTTGGCGTTGTGCATGTCATATTCCCGAAAGTAACTGCAGCTGGTCGCATTCGTGTGCGAATTTCCAGATGCTTAGGGGATTCGGAACGGTATTGCCACCTTGAGTTTAGTTTTCGGCCTTTTCGAAAGTGCCACCAGATGTTTAATTGCAGGTCGCTGTCCGGCTCGGATGGAGCGGCTTCGCCTGTCGAGAAGAGCATTACAGTCCTTTACGACGGCAGGAGAGCCATGATCGCAGCCTATATCGATGAAATCATCATGTTTTGCGCCGGCCTGTGGATGACCCTCGTGGGCCTTGGTTATCTGCCGTTGCCTGGCTACTCGGCGAAACCGCCTCTGGTTCATCACTTCAAGTGGATGGGTCCCCTGCTGCTCGTCATTGCCATCGTTCTGGCCGCTGCCTCGTAGGTTCGCCATTTTGGATATCGGAGAGGCTTGCAAGCTCAGGCTGGAGTGAACCAATGAACAATATGATGGCCTGCCCATCGTGCGGATTGGACAAAACAGAATCGATCGTGCACCTCGGTTCGTACATTCTTCGATGCGCCGCCTGCGGCGAAGCAATCGTCGCGACATCATCCATGGGCATATTCGAGTCGGATCACGCGTTTTCAGCCTTTGCCGATCCGGGTCCCGGAAAACACCCTGCTCCAGAGATGCTCATCGCTCGTGGACCGCTTCGGCAGATCTCAACGACAACCAGCGGCGCGGCGCGTAACGGAACGCTGATACGCCTGATCCCTGAACCCAAGGATTGAAATCCGACTTGGCGTCGGTTTACCGGTTTAACCGACCGACAGCCTCGCCGCGCACCAATGCCATACCGCATCGACCGCCTTTCGCGGTGATGACGAACGTTTGCGGATAAGAAAATAGTCGGGTTCGATGGTCGTCGTCGCATCCGTCACCTGCACCAGCCGCCCGGCCTCGAGATCCGCCGCCACGAACGCCCGGCACGCCAAGGCGACGCCCTGGCCGGCGAGCGCCGCATCGAGCGCCAGCGTCGTGTGGTTGAACACGGCACCCGGCAGTTTCTCGCGCGATCGCAGGACGAGCGGCCAGGGACTGACTGCGTCATGCAGAAGCGGCAGCTTGCGAAGCTCATCGGCCGTCAGCGGAAGGGGCAGGTCCTTGACCAGATGGGGGCTGGCGACGGCGACGAGGGTCTGACGAAACAGCAGCCTTGCTTCCAGCGAGGCCGGAAAAGGCGGGCGGGTCAGCCGCACCGCAATGTCCACCTGATCGCGGTCGAAATCCGACAGCGCCTCGGTGGCGACCGTTCGCAGTTCCACGTCGGGAAGGGCCGCCTTGAACTCGGCGAGGCGCGGGATCAGCAGCTTGGCGGCGACAGTTGGGGTTACGCTGATCGTCACCGCGTCCGGCCGAGCGAGAAGACGCCCGGTCGCCTCACTGAGCGTATCGAAAGCGCGGGTCACATCCGCAAGATAGGCCGCGCCCTGCGGGGTCACAGCCAGGCCGCGCGGCAGGCGCTGAAACAACATCAGGCCGAGTTGATCTTCCAGCGCGCGCACCTGCTGCGCGACCGCACCCTGCGACACTCCCAGTTCTTCGGCGGCGGCGCGAAAATTCAACCTGCGGCCCGAGACTTCGAAGGCGCGCAGGGCGTTCAGCGGCGGCAGCTTGCGGCGGGGTTGCATCATTGATTTTTCCGGGGGCTTTCCAGTAGATTTTCTACAGTCTGACACGTTTCTTTCTGAGGCGAAAGTCTGCGCTGTCTCTGGCATACTGCTTGGCAATTCAACGATTGGAGGCTCCGATGTCTAAAGAAAAAGTCGCTCTCATTACCGCAGGCGGTTCCGGCATGGGTGCCGCCGCTGCAAGGAAGCTGGCCGCGGATGGCTATCGCATTGCGGTGCTCTCCTCGTCGGGCAAGGGCGAAGCGCTTGCCCGGGAATTGGGCGGCGTCGGCGTCACCGGCTCGAACCTGGTGAACGACGATGTCAAGCGGCTCGTCGATCTGGCGATGGAGAAATGGGGGCGGATCGACGCGCTGGTCAATTCCGCCGGCCATGGGCCGCGCGCGCCGATCCTCGAAATTACCGATGAGGACTGGCACAAGGGCATGGAGGTCTATTTCCTCAGCGCCGTGCGGCCGATCCGGCTGGTCACGCCGATCATGGAGGCCCAGGGCGGCGGCGCCATCGTCAACATCTCGACGGCATGGGCTTTCGAGCCGTCGCCGATGTTCCCCACCTCGGCGTTCGCCAGGGCTGGGCTGGCGAGCTTCACCAAAATCTTTGCCGATACCTATGCGTCGAAGACCATCCGCATGAACAATGTCCTGCCCGGCTGGATCGACAGCCTGCCCGCCACCGACGAGCGGCGCGACAGCGTGCCGATGGGTCGCTATGGCACGGCCGAGGAAATCGCCGCGACGGTTGCCTTCCTGCTGTCTGAGGGCGCCGGCTACATCACCGGCCAGAACATCCGCGTCGATGGCGGCATTACCCGTTCCGTCTGAGCCGGCCATGCAGACAGATCATGAAGCCGTGCCACTGAACCTCGCCGATATAGATGCTTCGGCATGGCGAGAGCTGGAAACGGCGGCAGCAAGCCCGCAGTCGGGTTTCCGGTTCTTGAGCCTCTGCTCCGTCGATGCGGGGCAGAGGCCACAGGCGCGCATGGTGGTCTTGCGGCGCGCCGACGGATCATTGCGGGTTCTGGAATTTCACACCGATACGCGCAGCCCCAAATGGCGGGAGCTTTCGGCAAATCCTCATGCCACGGTCCTCGGCTTCTGCGCGCAGACGCGGCTGCAGTTTCGGCTTCAGGGGATAGTCGAACTGCACGCCTCCGGCAGCGACCGGGCCAAAGCAGCCTGGGACAAGCTCTCCACCTGGACGCGGACGACCTATGCCGGCGGTCCGCCCGGGGACGAGCGTGCCTTTGACGCCATCGACGCGGCAGCTCCATCCAAGCTTGCGGATGAGGCGGAGGGAAAGCCGCATTTCGGCCTGTTGATCTTTCGCGCCCGGACGCTGGACTGGTTCCAGTTGCGCCAGCAGGACAATCGAAGGGCGATGTTGACCTATGACGAGACGAGCGCTCTTGCGGCCTGTCGATGGGTCAATCCATGACAGGCGCCGGTGGCGCCCTCACGGGCGCAATCGGACGATAATCGAAGCCCCTGGAATCCTCAACTGCTCTGCCATCGCCTCTAAATCTTTCCCATCGGTTCCCGCCAGCACAATGCGGCCATCCATGATCGGCTCCCTCATCCACGGTTCCATGACGATCTTGTCATTGATCAGCAACTGCGTTTGCCGTCCCAATGCCGCCTGCGTGAAATCGCGGAATTTGGCGGCGCTTTCCGGGGTGAGCAGGATATTCAGACCCTGATCGTAGGATACTGGGGACCGGGCGAGCTCCGCGCTCTTCACCCTGACTGGCCTCTGACATTGAAGGGTAGGCGGTGGCCTTCCGGCTGAGATCAGCCCCCATCCGGTACTCTTTTCCATGAGGCGCCATCGCAAATGCGATAAGAGCATTTGTCCTTGTCGCCCTCATCCCATCCCGGCCAGCAGATAACGACGCGGTGGAACTTGGCGTTACAAAGCCCGTGATTGGCCAGTGCACGCGGATCATTTAAGAAATACGGGCTTATGGCTTTGCTACGAGTCCATTCAGGCACGGCCTTCCAATCTGCGTCGCCACCCTCTTCGCTCAATGAAGCGATCTGACAGGACTTCCAGTTGGACAGCACGATGCGTTGATCACAAGGAAAGGCATGGATGGCGCTGACAAGAAATATCGAAAGCGATGCCAGCAACCGCTTCCCGTAAATGCCGATCATTCGCCTCGTCTCCTGTCGCCTGTGATGCATCACTGTCAACATTCTAGCAGGAAGACCTCGGTTATATAAGATCAAAACTAAGAATATTTTCCTAGTTCATGGATCGTTCTTGCGCTAGGTTGCCCGCAATTGCAACCATGGAATGCCGGATGTTGAGCAAATTTTTCCCTATCGGCGAAGTGATCGCCTGGACGAGCCGCGGCCGTCGCCCCCTTTATGAACAGAGTTCCCGGCCTCGCAGAACATACGTCTTGCCAAAGGATAGGCCGGCAATGAGGGCAAGGGGCTGATGGTGGAATTCAACCCGCGCGACAAGAGCCGAACCAGCGCCGGAAAGACGCGGGCGATGGTGCGCAAGCATACCGCTCCGCCCGGCAGGTGTGATGACGGCAGCCTTCGCTGGCATTGGCTGACGATCCAGTTGCTGGAATCGCCGGCTTTCACGACATTGAGCGCCAATGCCTGCCGAGCCTTCTTCCGCATCGTCATCGAGCACACCTCGCACGCCGCCTTGGAAAACGGCAAGCTTGTCGTGACCCATCCCCAATTCGTGTCCTACGGCGTCACCGGCGAATACGTTGCCGATGCGCTCGATGAGCTGGAATATAAGGGGCTGATCAAAGTTCGCCGCGGCCGGGCAGGCAGCGGGGTCGCGCATCCCAACCGGTTCACGCTGACATTTGTCGGCGACCATGAAGGTGCGCCACCCACCGATGAGTGGAAGCGGTGCACGGCTGAAAACTGCCGGAAATGGTCCGAGATCGACCGCAAGCTTGCCGCCGACAAACGCGGGCATGTCGGCAGGAAGAAAAAAATCCCACTTCGGGATCCCGAAATACTGCCGCTTCGGAATCCCGAAATCCGCCGCGCTTCGTGAACTGTGACCCTCAGGAAACATTGAATGGTTTCAATGCCGCAGCCAATTTCGGGATTCCGAAGTGCTATATAGAGTTTGGTGGGAGTTGCCCTTGTTTTGATGCACGTCGTTATCCCGAAGGCACTTTGCCACGATCAGAAACTCCGTCTCCCGCCCGCCGATCCTTCCGGCAGAAACTGTGCGAAGCAGCAGGCCGAAGGCTTCGTAGAGCCAATAAAGCGGGGGAATCCGGTCCTTGAGCGCATGCACCTGCGTCGACACATACTCGCCGACGAAGACGATATCCATGCCGAGTTCCTTCAGTGTCCCGGCAATCTCCGAATGCGATGCTTCTGCGGCGTGCTCGACGCGAAAGGGGGCATAGCCGGGCTCGCCGGCGTTTTTCTGCCGCAGGACGTAGCGATAGAACAAGACGTGGCTCCACCAGGGCGTCAGGTCGGTGAAGATCCCTTTGGCTGAACTCAGGATCGGACCTTTCACGAACACCAGGCCACCGGGAGACAGGGTATCATGGGCTCTCAATAAGGCAGAGCGCGGGCTTTCCAGATGCTCGAGAACATCCCAGAAGACACAGGCGTCGAAGTGACGATCTCCGTAGTCGATGGTTTGCGCATCGCCGAGGATCCGTTCAGAAGCGTCCCGGTTCTTCTCGAGCTGCTCCTTCGAGATGTCCAGGACCGTATATCGGGCCCCCTCCAAGCGGATATGGGTTCGAGAGCCGCCCCCAACCTCAAGGATATCTGCGTTGATCTTGCTGGAAAATGCTGATCGCGCGTGCGACAGCGCGTCGTTCACCCACGGCGAAGCCATAATCTTTCTCCCCCGGAGAGATTAGTGTCTACACCCATAAGTAAGCATTAATATAATATTTAAGCAATATTTAAACTTCTGCGCCGCTGCACACTTCTGGCCGACATGCTCTAGTTTCGCGCAACCTTGCTGACGTAAGCGCAGATCTGATGATCTCAGAGGCGGTTCGGCCGGAGGAATGCATGACGATGGGAATTTTTCGGGCTCTGGCTGCCCTGGGGATGATGACGGCGCTTGCCGGCTGCATCGACCATGCCAATGATCCGGTCCTCCTGGCGGTCGGCGTGCCGGTCAATCCGTCTGCTGTTGCGCACGGCATTTGCATGACCGATGGCAACGCCATGTATGACGAGGCGAGGCGACAATATCAGCTGCGCGCCCAGCTGACCGGCTATGCCCAAGCCGATGATCTGGAGGCGGAAACGATTGCCCGTGCCGCGGCCCACCGGCAATATGTCGCCTGCCTCTCTGGCCAGGGCTATCGGACATTATACGCGAATTGAGAATAGAGAATTCACCTTTCCGCCCCAGCGCCGTTTGAGCCCTTCCGCCGATCGCGACTTTTCACGTTTTTTGGCGTTTCAGTCACGCCGGATCGCCTGCAATCACGAGTTTAGGAAGTTGCATGCGAGCCCGGAACTCCGCGGGTGGGCAAGGCATTGTCATCAGGTAAATCCACTAAGGAGGGTTTATCATGAAGATGCTCAGACTTGCCCCTTCCACCGTCGCGCTCGGCGCCCTTCTCGCCCTCGCGTCGATTGCCCCAGCGCAGGCAGCCCCCGTCCAGGCGGTTCGGCCGCCCGATGTCCAAGCCGTAAAAATGGTGCAATATAAACCAGATGCCGGGTCCTGGCATGGCTATCAAGGCTCTCGCAGCGAGCGGCCCGGCACCCGCCGCCATTCCGACGGCTACTGGTATCCGCTTGCCGCCTTCGGCGTAGAGGCCGGTACCACGGGCTCGATCGTCCGCCAGCCGGCGAACCGACCTGCAGCCCCGGAAATATGCAACCCTACGTTCTCAGGATCGATCGGTCCCGGCAGTATGCCCTGCGACAACGGCTATTGAGCCGGCAAATGAAAGAGGCGGCGATGAGCCGCCTTTTTCTCGATCATGGGGCCGCTCACATATCCGTGACCTCGGCTCTGGCGCCGTAGATTGTGACAGATCGCCTTCCTAACTCCGGGGCGTAAATTCGCTGAATCCTCCCAAGGAGACGACTATGACAACGACTTTCAAGACCGGCCTGATGGCCGCTGCCCTCGGTGCGATCCTCGGCCTCTCGGCCTTTTCAGCCGCGGCAGTTCCCCTCCAGTCGAGCGCGACAGAACAGGGTGCAACCCGACGTCCGGTTGCCCAGCAGGAAACCAAGGTTGAACATGACAGGCGCACGACCGGTTCGATCGGCGAGCGCGCGGAAAGCATGGGCTCGACACATTATATGATGAGCCCGAAAAAGCCCCTCAACATGGATTGTAAGCTCGGCTTCAACCCGACGAGCAGCTCTGGCTGCAACTATTGACGAAGCGCTCGGCCCTTCGCCAACGCGATGTGGGCCGATTTTGTTGACCAGCCTGGAGGCGGCCTTGGGCCGCCTTTTGCATTGAGGATAGCGGTCTGCCGGATTCGGCCCGTCGTTGCTCGGGTCCCCTATTAAATCTTGCGTTAACTGCAAAAATGCAATAAATACAAAATTACGCCTGCTCCCGACCGAAAATTCGCTGGGATCGCCTGTTCAGGCGGGTGATTGATGCCTTTGCCTTGGAATTGCCATGCTCGCCGCGATGGTCGTTTTTCATAATCAATCGAATTTCAAACAGGTGGGATAATCATGACCGCAAAGGCTGCATGCTCCGATTTCCTGCATTTTTTCCGCTCATGGATCAGCAACCCGCTTCGGGTCGCAGCCATCGCGCCGTCGGGCGATTCGCTTGCCAGGATCATGACCAGTGAAATTGCCGCACTCGACGGGCCGATCATCGAGCTCGGCCCCGGCACCGGCGTTTTCACCCGGGCGCTGCTGGCGCGCGGCGTCAGCGAGGCGGACCTGACCCTGATAGAATACGGTCCGGAGTTCATCACTTCGCTGCAGGCGCGGTTCCCGACGGCGCGCGTGCTGCAAATGGATGCGGCCCATCTCGCCCATGCCGATATTTTCGAAGGCGAACCGGTTGGCGCCGTTATCAGTGGCCTGCCGCTTCTGTCCATGTCGCCGCGCAAGATCACCTCGATCCTGGCCGGCGCTTTTGCCTATATGCGGCCGGGCGGAGCGGTCTATCAATTTACCTATGGCCCGCGCTGCCCGGTGCCGCGGCCGATCCTCGACCGTCTCGGCTTGAAGGCGGTGCGCATCGGCGGCACGGTGCGCAACCTGCCGCCGGCCTCCGTCTACCGGATCTCCCGCCGCAAGCCGCTGGAGCTGTCGCGCGAGCGCTTCAGCTATCGTGAGAGCGAGACTGAACTCGACGATGTCGCCGCCTTTTCCAACGAAACCGGCGGCTGAACGATGATGCCGGGCAGGAATGGCTGACAGCAAGCGGACGGCAGCGACGGAAGGCAGGCGGCAACGCAAGCGGCGGCAGACCCGCGAGCGCATCGAGCAAGCGGCGATGAGTCTCTTTCTCCAGCGCGGCTTCGAGGCCACGACCATCGAGGACATCACCGAGGCGGCCGATGTCTCCAAGCGCAGTTTCTTCGACTATTTCCCCTCCAAGGAAGAGGTGGTTTTCGCCTGGCAGGATGGTTTCGCCGATCGGCTGATGGCCGAGATCGCCGCAAGGCCGGCAGAAGAACCCTCGGTGGCTGTGGTCGAGGCGGCAATCACCGCCACCGTCATCGCCTCTGTCGACGAGCGCGGCCTGGCGCTCAGTGAACTCATCCGTCGCACGCCGGCGCTGAAGGCCCGCGACCAGGTGAAATATGCCAGGCTCGAACAGAAGCTCGCCGAGGCGTTGCTTCTGCGCAGGGGAAACGATCCGGGCGAGCGGTCGCGCATGCGCGTGCTTGCCGCGGTCGTCATCGGCGCGCTGCGCGTCGGTGGCGAACTCTGGCAGCAACGCGAGCCTGGCGCCTCGCTGCACGATTTCGCCCATGAAATCTTCGCCGAACTCTGGAAGATCCTGGCGGAATTCGGCGACGAGGCAAAGAACGGGTTTTGAAAGCGGGCTTCGCCGGCGGCAAATTGCCTGGCGCCGCGATATGGCCGCCGGCATACGGCATGCCGCGCATCTTTTTTATCACGGCAGCAAGCGCCCGCTCATTGCATCTGGCAACCCTCCGGCCCATCTCCTGTCAGGGCGCGCGGCAATGCTCCCGCCCACGAACAGCTTTTTTGAGTCTCCCGCACCGAATTTAGCGCCTGCAAACGGCGATCCAGTTTCACCGGCTTTGAACGTCCGGCTTCGAACGTATCGACCAAGAGAGGAAAGACCATGTCCAGTCATAACGCAGCCAAGTCAGGCACCTTCAAGATCGGCGGCGATATCGAGATCAACCGTCTCGGTTTCGGCGCCATGCGTGTTACCGGTGACGGCATCTGGGGCGAGCCCGCCGATCATGCCGAATCCATCCGCACGCTGAAGCGCTTGCCCGAACTCGGTGTCAACTTCATCGATACCGCCGATTCCTACGGTCCCGATATTTCCGAATGGCTGATCAAGGAGGCGCTGCATCCCTATGGCGCCAAGTCCGTCGTCGCCACCAAGGGCGGCCTGACCCGCCACGGCCCCAATCTCTGGCTGCCGGTCGGCCGCCCGGAATATCTGATCCAGCAGGCGCATAAGAGCCTGCGCAACCTGGGGCTCGAGCAGATCGATCTCTGGCAGCTTCACCGCATCGATCCGAAGGTGCCGGCCAAGGAACAGTTCGATGCGATCAAATCGCTGCTTGATGCCGGCCTCATCCGCCATGCGGGGCTGAGCGAAGTGTCCGTCGCCGACATCGAGGCGGCCTCGAAACACTTCAAGGTCGCGACCGTGCAGAACCGCTACAATCTCGTCGATCGCACCAGCGAGGACGTGCTCGATTATTGCGCCAAGCACAATATCGGCTTCATCCCCTGGTACCCGCTCGCCGCCGGCGATCTGGCCAAGCCCGGCTCGCTGCTCGATACGATTGCCAAAAAGCACAATGCCGCGCCGAGCCAGATCGCGCTCGCCTGGGTGCTGAAGCGCAGCCCTGTGATGCTGCCGATCCCCGGCACTTCGAAGGTCAAGCATCTCGAGGAAAACGTCGCGGCCGTCGACATCGCGCTGTCGGACGAGGAGTTCTCGGCGCTCGACGCTGAAGGCCGGAAGGTCTTCAAGGCCGCCTGAGGGGTGAAGCAGCCGACGGCAGTGCCCATGGCTGCCTCGCACACCAACCCGACCTGGGTCGAGCCACTGGTCTCGACCCAGGTCGGTAGCGACAGCCGGATGAGCGGCGCGCAACCTCCTGGTCGGGCGCAAATTTTCAGCACAATTTTGACCATTCGGTCAAACGTGCTGCAAAATTAGGCGTTGGTGTGCTGTTTATAAGGCAAGCAATGCATCAAGCGCATTGCTGCATTGCAATATTTTCGCTGTTCCCGATCGAGTGAACGCGGTACATATATCTCCGTAAGCAGCGCACTCCTCCTCCCAGCGCTCTTACATCGGACTGACAACACTCCTCCTCCCAGTTGTCAGTCAGGATCAAGAGCCCGGCGCACCTCCTCCCGCGTCGGGCTTTTTTCTTTTTCCACCCCAGCTCTTCACCGCACGCAATTTGACTCGGCAAGCACCGTCGGCCTATTTGAACGGGCGCCGCCTGCCGGTGCGTGCACCGGTTGGAGTTAAGTCATGATCGGCAAATGGCGCGGCCCGCGGGCGGCTATGACAGGTCTTTTGTTTGCGGCGTTTGCGCTTGCCGGCTGCGGCGGCAGGCCGGTCGGCGTCATGCAGGCGGCCGGCAGCGTTCCCCCTGGCACGTCGAAAGTCGATCTTCTCGTCGCGACGACCCGCGCTGCCGACGACAATCCCGCCGTGCTTTTTTCAGGTGAACGCGGCACCGGGCTCACCGTCAATGCCGTCGATGTCTCGATCCCGCCGGAAGCCAATCGCAAGGTCGGCCAGGTGCAATGGCCAAGGCGGCTGCCGGCCGATCCGCTGCGCGATTTCGTCACCGTGTCCGTCGATCCCCTGCAAGGCGAGCGGGCCGGCGAGACCTGGCTGAAGGGCCATATGCCTAGGAGCCGCCGGGTGCTGGTCTTCGTGCACGGCTTCAACAATCGCTATGAGGATGCCGTCTACCGCTTCGCGCAGATCGTCCATGATTCGCATGCCGACGTCGCCCCCGTCGTCTTCACCTGGCCTTCGCGCGCCAGCATCTTCGATTACAATTACGACAAGGAAAGCACCAACTATTCCCGCGATGCGCTGGAGGAACTGCTCACCCGCACCGCCGCCAATCCGGCCGTCAGCGACATCACCATCATGGCCCATTCGATGGGCACCTGGCTGACCGTCGAAGCGCTGCGGCAGATGGCGATCCGCAATGGCCATGTCGCCCCGAAGATCAACAATGTCATCCTCGCCTCGCCCGATCTCGATGTCGACGTCTTCGGCCGCCAGTTCGTCAGCCTCGGCAAGGACCGGCCGCATTTCACCATCTTCGTCTCTAGGGATGACCGGGCGCTCGCTCTGTCGCGGCGCATCTCCGGCAATGTCGATCGGCTCGGCCAGATCGATCCCTCCGTCGAACCCTACCGCAGCAAGCTTGAGGCGGCCGGCATCACCGTGCTCGACCTGACCAAGCTCAAGGGTGGCGACCGGCTAAACCACGGCAAATTCGCCGAAAGCCCGGAAGTGGTGAAGCTGATCGGCGACCGGCTGATTGCCGGCCAGACCATCACCGATTCCAATGTCGGCCTCGGCGAAGCCGTCGGCGCGGTGGCGATGGGCGCTGCGCAGACAGCGGGAAGTGCCGTCAGCGTTGCCGTCAGCACGCCGATCGCAATTTTCGATCCGCGCACCCGCCGCAATTACGATGCCCAGTTGAAGCGTCTCGGCCAGTCGATGAACAATACCGTCGGTTCGGTCGGCGACAGCGTCGGCGCCGGCCTGTCGGAAAGCCAGTAAAAATTCCATAGAGTAATTCCAGCAAAAGTGCATGGCGGTTTTGCGTTTCGGAATTGCGAGAAAACAAAGAGATAGAGATTTTCCGTGATTCGGAGAAAACGGAAATTCTCTAGGCATGACCACCGATCTGATATATCAGACTGACGAACGGCAATCCTGTCTGCCGTGTGGGTGGGTTGATCGCATGGCGGATGAGACGAAGAAGACGGTTGTTGTCGTCGGCGCAGGCGTGATCGGCGCCTCGATCGCCTTCGAGCTGCAGCGGCGCGGCTTTGTGGTGACGCTGATCGACAAGGCTGAGCCGGGACGCGGCACGTCTTTCGGCAATATGGCGAGCATCGCGCTCGATTTTGCCGCCGGTTCCGGCCCCTCGACCTGGAAAAAAATGCCCGGCTGGCTGCTCGATCCGGAAGGCCCGGTCTGGCTGAGGCCCTCCTATGCGGCAAAGATGCTGCCTTGGTTCCTGCGTTTCCTCGCCGCCGGCCGGCCGTCGCGTCTGCGACAGATCGAGGATGCCGGTATGAGCCTGTCGCAGCGGGCGCTCGCCGATTTCAGGCAGATGCTCGAGGCGATCAATGCGGCTGAGATGATGACCGAGGAGGGCTGCCTGGCGATCTACGAGACCGAGGCGGAATTTGCCGCCGATCGCGGCCATCTCGCCATGATGCAGCGCTACGGCCTCGAATTCGAGGTGTTGAGCAACGGCGCCATCCAATATTACGAGCCGGCGCTTTCGCCTTCGATCGCCAAAGCCGTGCTGCTGCCCGACAACAAGTCGATCCGCGATCCCTACAAGCTGGTGGTGAAACTCTTCGACGCGGCAAGAGCTGCCGGCGCGAATTTCGTCTCCGGCGCGGTCAGGAATATCGAGCGCAGGGGCGATGGCACCGCCGTCGTTCTCCTCGACGATGACAGCCGCATCGAGGCTGGTTCGGTAGTGCTAGCCGCCGGCGTCCACACCCGCTTCCTCGCCGAAAAGCTCGGCGAGCCGATCCCGCTCGAAACCGAGCGCGGTTATCACACCCAGATCATGAAGCCCGGCATCGCCATGCGCTATTCGGTGATCTGGCCGCATCGCGCCTTCATGGTGACGCCGACGGCCGGCGGCATCCGTGTCGGCGGCAATGTCGAGCTCGCCGGTCTCGACGCCGCCCCCGATTTCCGCCGTCCGCGGGTGCTGGTGCGCCATGCCCAACGGGCGCTGCCCGGTTTGAAACTCGAGGAGGCGACGGAGTGGATGGGTCATCGCCCGGCACTGCCCGATACGATCCCGATCATTTCGCCGTCGTCGAAGATACCGGGGGTTTTCTATGCGACCGGCCACGGCCATCTCGGCCTGACCTATGCGGCAACGACAGCCCGGCTGATCGGCGATATGATGACCGGCACCGAACCGCCGGTCGACATGAGCCCGTTCCGCATAGACCGATATTAGAACCGGATTTAATGTCGACGGCGGCGTCGCCCGTCGCGTCCGAAGTGGAGTTTTCTGAGATGAGATGGAAGCGCACGATCCAGCTGCTGGACGTTCATGCCGAAGGCGAGATCGGCCGCGTCGCAATCGGCGGCGTGCCGAAGATCCCGGGCGAGACCATCGCCGCCCAGCTGCAGTGGCTGAACACCGATCCGAAGGGCGACGAGCTCCGTCGCTTCCTCTGCCTGGAGCCGCGCGGCGCCCCGATCGGCTCGGTCAACCTGCTGCTACCGGCACGCCACCCTGAGGCGGATGCCGCCTTCATCATCCTGCAGCCCGACCAGGCGCATGCGAGCTCGGGCTCGAACTCGATCTGCGTGACGACGGCCCTGCTCGAATCCGGCATCGTCGAGATGCAGGAGCCCGAGACGACGGTCACGCTGGAAACCGCCGCCGGCCTGGTCAAGGCGACGGCAACCTGCCGCGACGGGCGCTGCGAAAAGGTCCGGCTGACCATGGTGCCCTCCTTCGTGCATGAGCTCGATGTCGCAATCGACACGCCGCATTGGGGAAGGATCAAGGCCGACCTCTGCTATGGCGGCATCTTCTATGCCCTCGTCGATGTCGACCAGATCGGTCTGAAGATCGAGAAAGCCAATGCCGCCGGGCTCGTCCAGGCCGGCATGATCCTGAAAGAATTGATCAACCGCGACATCAAGGTCGTCCATCCCGAGATCCCGGCGATCTCGGGCGTCGCCTATGTGATGTTCCGCGATACCGAGGCCGACGGCACGGTGCGCACCTGCACGACCATGTGGCCGGGCCGGGCCGACCGCTCGCCCTGCGGCACCGGAAATTCCGCCAATCTCGCCACCCTGTATGCCCGCGGCAAGGCCAAGATCGGCGACGTCTTCACCTCGAAATCGATCATCGGCTCGGAATTCGAGGTCGGGCTGCAGGCGGTAACCGAGGTGGCCGGCCGCCCGGCGGTGATCCCGACCATTACCGGCCGCGGCTTCACCTTCGGCCTGACGCAGGTGGCGCTCGACCCCTTCGACCCGCATCCCGCAGGCTTCGCGCTCACGGACGTCTGGGGGCCGTCGGCCGGGGAGATTTGACGCTCGGGCAGGGTGCCGATCGTGTGAAGCGGTTTTCGAGTGGCATC
This sequence comes from Rhizobium sp. NZLR11, assembly GCF_019685115.1. Taxonomy (NCBI): domain Bacteria; kingdom Pseudomonadati; phylum Pseudomonadota; class Alphaproteobacteria; order Hyphomicrobiales; family Rhizobiaceae; genus Rhizobium; species Rhizobium sp. NZLR11. Next base: position 251,904 of record NZ_JABDWD010000008.1, read on the forward strand.
CTGTTCTAATGCGCTCTACCAGAGTCCGCCGCCGGCCGGGCGGGTGCGTCGTTTCACAAACTGCGCACAGAATTGCGCTCCACCAGCTTGCAGGAGACGACACGACTGCTGGCGCGCACATTGTCGCCTGCCACCACTGTGTTCAGCCACTCCGCCCCCTGAAAACCGAGATCGTAATATGGCAACGCCGCGGTGGTCAGTTCCGGCTTCAAGGCCAAAGATACGGTCCTGAAATCGTCAAAGCCGACAATACTGACGTCCTGCGGGATTCTGAGTCCAAGCGCCATGGCCGCGATGTAGATTTGGATCGCCATTTCATCGTTGCCACTCATGATCGCGGTTGGCCGGTCCTTTTGCTGCAGCATTTCGGTCGCCGCTGCGAAGACATAGTTCTCCTCGGCCCCGACCGGTCCCTCCATTCCAAGACGAATGGTGAGGTCACCGTCTGCCACTTCAAACTCTTTGGTGGCCTGACGAAAGGCGTCCAAGCGCAGCTCTGCTCCCAGAAGAACTGGGTTAAGTCTGATATAGCCGATCCTGCGATGGCCCCGTTCAAGCAGATAGCGGGTGAGGTCTCGGGCGCCCTGGAAGTCGTCAGGCTCAATGGACGGAAAAAGTTCACTGGTTTGCGGTCGGCAGTTGATCATCACCGTCGGGACGCTGACATCGCCGGCCACGGGATCCACGATTCGATGGTACATCGTCACATAGAGGACCCCATCGATGCGATGGGACTGGAACATTTTCCAGATTTCCGCCTCGCGTTCGGACGAGCCGCCGGTGTTCGCCATCAGGATGGTTTTGCCGTGCGTGTTGGCCCAGTCCTGGATCCCGCGTACGATGTCGACCGAATAGGGCGTGGTCGAGACATAGTCCGTGATGATCCCGAACGTGTTGGACCGGCTGGAGCGTATCTGGCGCGCGGCCATGTTGGGGACGTATCCCAAGTCTCGAATGGCTTTTTCCACTCTTTCTCGGGTGTCCTCCGTCACGTGCGGTTCGCCGTTGATGACCCGGGACACGGTCTTGTTCGATACCCCGGCCGCTTTGGCGACGCTGACGATACTGACCATGTCCAATCCTTTTCCTGCTTAATTACCTTGTACACGAACGGAATGACAACGTCGACAATTTTATGACAACGTCGTCAATTTGAATTGACAACGTTGTCATTGGAAGATTATGTTGCCTGTCATCGGAGGTTGGAGCGAGAGCCTCGGATCAAAGACAGGAGGATCTGATGAAGTATTTGCTTTCTGCCAGCGCGCTTGCGCTCATCTTCATGGCGGCCCCAATGCAGGCCGAAACGATCAATGTCCTGGTCGAAGGCGGCGGGGAGATGCTGCAAAAGGCCGTGGCCGAGAAGTTCACTGCCGAGACCGGCATTGAGGTGAAGTTCTCCGTCGTCCCCTATCAGGGTGTGTTCGACAAGTTTTCGGCCGAGATTGCTTCCGGTTCGTCGGCCTTCGATGTCGTTGCGATAGACGTCGTATGGAATGCGAAATTCGCTGGTCATGTCGAGGATCTCTCGCCTCTCTTTACCGAGGCAGTGCGCAAAGACCTGCCTCCCGCTTTGCTTGCGGACGCCAAAGTTGGCGGCAAGATGATCGGAATGCCGGCCTGGGCGAATGCCGAGATCGTTTTCTATCGCAAAGATCTCTTCGACAAGCCGGAGGAACAGAAGGCGTTTCAGGCAAAATACGGTTATCCCCTGGCGCCGCCGAAGAGCTGGCAGCAATGGCGCGACATCGCAAAATTCTTCACCCGGGACACGGATGGCGACGGCAAGACCGATTTCTGGGGCACCGATACCATCGGCACCTTTTCTGAGGAGTGGATGGCGCATGTGCTTCAGGCGGGCTCGCCCGGGGTGATCCTCGACAAGGATGGCAAGGTCATCATTGACAATGAAGCGCACAAGAAGGCGCTCGAATTCTACATCGCGCCGCACTGCACCGATCATTCCGTTCCTGAAAACGTCAACGAAATCGGTTGGGGCGAAGCTCAAAACCTGTTCTATCAAGGCAAGACGGCGATGATGAAATTCTGGGCGCACGCCTACAAGATGACACCTGAGGATTCCAAGGTCAGCGGAAAGGTCGGCGTGGCGCCGATGCTTGCAGGTGAGGCCGGAATCGCGGCCATTCCCGGTCCCTGGTACAATGTCGTTCCGTCGACCTCCCAGCACAAGGATGCAGCCAAGAAGTTCATAGCCTTCGCGATCGCCAACAATGCCCTCGGCATCGAGGCTCCGCTTGGCCTCGCCGCGACGAACTCCGCCTACCGAAGCTATGTCGACAAGCCCGGCTATGAGCATTTCACACCGCTCCTCGAAACGCTTGGGGCTCCTGCGACGCAAGGCCGGCCGATGAACGAAAAATATCAGGAAATCGTCGACGAAGCGGTGCTTCCCGCGGTGCAGCAGGCCCTGACCTGCAAAGCGGATGTCGGCAAGGTCCTGACGGACGCCAAGGAAACGATCGAGGATATCCTCCACTAACCCGTATCCTTAACCTCAGCGGGGGACCGAAGGTCCTGCGCCTATCATCAGCTTTCGGAGACGGCCATGTCGGGTGAAGACCGATTTGTGCTCTACATGCTTGCGCCGGCGCTGGCCATCCTCGGCTTGCTGGTCGCATACCCGGTAGGGCTCCTGGTGTTCGATTCCTTTTTCAAGGTCGATACCATCGCACCCCACATACGAGAGTGGGTGGGTCTCAAGAATTATGTCGATGCGCTAACCTCGAAGCGCGTCGCCGAAAGCGCCTTTAGAACCGTCCAATATTCAATCTTCGCACTGTTCTTCGAGTTTACCTTCGGCTTCTGCGCCGCTCTGCTGTTCTCGGCTCTGCCCGGCCAGTCACGTTGGCACCGCACGATCTTTACTCTGCCGCTGATGGTGCCTCCGATCGTCGCCGGCCTGCTGTGGCGCTTTCTGCTGGTCGGGAACATCGGCATTCTGAACTACGGACTCGTCCATCTGGGCATCATCAGCGATCCCGATGCGATCGCGTGGCTTTCCGACGAAGATATCGTCATCTATTCCGTTTCCTTCGCCGATATCTGGTTGACGACCTCCTTTGTCGCGCTCGTATCCTACGCCGGATTGACGAACATTCCCAAAGACCTGCTCGAGGCCGCGCGGATCGACGGTGCCAATGCGTTCAAACGGTTCTGGCATGTCACGCTGCCGCTGATGCGCCCGGTGATTGCCGTCGTCGTCATCGTGCGCGGGGTGGATGCAGCCAAGACCTTCGACCTCATCTGGATACAAACGCAGGGCGGTCCCAACCATGCCTCGGAGGTGTTTTCGATGAACATCTACCAGCGCATGGTTCGGTTCGGTGACCTCGGCGAAGCGTCGGCGTCGGGCGCTCTTTTCCTGATGGTCATGATGCTTCTGGCCGCCGCAGCCTATTGGAAGATATGGAGGCCGGCCCATGCATAGAGCGCCTCGCCTCAATGCCAGCGGAGTCCTGATTAACGCCGCAGCTCTCGTGCTCGTGCTGTCCTACGCTCTGCCCTACATCTATCTGTTGATGACCTCCATCAAACCGGCGGCCGATGTTCAGCAGATCCCGCCGAGCTTCTTTCCTGCGGTCATGTCGTTCGAGAACTTTCGGGCGGTGCTGCAGTCGTCGACCCTGCCGAGAGCTTTCGTCAATTCCCTTTCGGTTGCGGTGCTCACCACCGCGCTCTCCCTTTTGGTTGCCGTGCCTGCCGCTTACGTTGCCACGCAGTACCGACGCCGGATCACCACGCTTTTTCTGCTTTTTGCCCTGATCACGCGCATGGTGCCGTCGGTGTCGCTGGGTGTGCCGCTGTTCCAGCTTTTGAAGTCCATGGGTCTGCTTGACACTATTCCAGGGCTTGTTCTCGCCCACACTTCGGCCGCTGTGCCGCTGGCGCTGCTGCTCATGGCCGCTTTCTTCGAAGGTGTGCCTAAGGAACTCGAAGAGGCTGCCCGCATGGATGGCTGCACGCGATTTCAAGCCTTTCGGAAAATCATCCTTCCCGTCATGACGGGCGGCATCGCAGTCACCGCACTCTTCACGTTCATCACCAGTTGGAACGAGTTCCTCTACGCACTGCTGCTGACGTCGGAGACGAGCAAGACGGCGCCGATCGTCATTGCCGAATACAATTCCGTCTACGGGCTTGCCTGGGGCGCGATGACCGCGGCGGCGGTGCTCTATTCGCTTCCCGTCATCATCGTGACGCTCGCACTTCAAAAACAGATCGTCGGCGGCCTGACATTCGGCGCTGTAAAGGGATGAGGAGGCAGGTATGGCCGGTATCGAACTGCGCAACATCAACAAGATCTACGCAAACAGTTTTCACGCCCTTCACGATCTGAACTTCGACGTCAGGGATGGCGAGTTCATGGTGTTCGTCGGTCCCTCGGGTTGCGGGAAGTCGACAGCGCTGAGGATGATCGCCGGCCTGGAGAGCATCTCCAGCGGCGAACTCAGGATCGATGACCGGGTCGTCAATGATGTCGATCCCAAGGACCGCGACATTGCCATGGTCTTTCAGTCCTACGCGCTCTACCCCCATAAGACGGTGCGCGAGAACATCGCCTTTCCCTTGCTGATGGCTGGCCTGCCGAGGGCCGAGATCGATAGTCGCGTGACCGAAGCGGCGCGCATTCTCGAATTGACGGCATTGCTCGACCGCAAACCGGGGCTGCTCTCCGGAGGTCAGCGCCAGCGCGTCGCCATGGGACGGGCGATCGTTCGCAAACCGGCGGCCTTCCTGCTGGATGAACCGCTCTCCAACCTTGATGCCAAACTGCGTGTGCAGATGCGGGCCGAGATCGCCAGCCTGCAAAGAAAACTGAATGTCACCACGGTCTATGTGACCCATGACCAGGTCGAGGCAATGACGATGGGTGACCGGGTGGCGGTGATGAAAGGCGGCGTGCTGCAGCAAGTCGACACACCGCAAAACCTGTACAATCGCCCTGCAAACGTCTTTGTCGCCGCCTTTATCGGGTCGCCGTCAATGAACTTGTACGAGGCCGTTCTGAATGGAAGGACGCTGACCCTGGGCAACAACAGTTTCGAGATCCCTGACCGGGTTTTCGAATGCCGCCCCTCTCTCGACGGTGCGTCCAACCGTCAGGTCATTGTCGGTATCCGGCCCGAGCACATGAACGACGCCGCGATCCGGCCTTCTTCGGCCGAGATCTCGGCCCCGGTCACTTTAGTCGAGGCGCTGGGTTCTGAATCCATGGTGCATCTGCATATCGACGCACCTTGGGTGGATGCCGGCGACCCGGACGCCGTCGCCGACATCGGCAACGAAAAAGCTGCTGTAGCCCGTTTTTCTCCGAAGAGCACAGTACGCGCAGGTAACATCGCGCGCATCGCTGTCGATGCCGAAGAACTTCACTTCTTTAAACCGGATACCCGCACCAGCATCTGGTGATGATATTGCCTGGAGAAACACAAGAGTGACTAGTCCATCTATCGGCACCGATTGTCTGCAACTCTTTCGGATCTCCAGCCAGGATCTTACTGCAAACGCAAAACGAGAACTGGTTGGACGCGTTTGCCCAGACGCCTGGCGAGCAACAAGCCAATCAAGAGCATCAGTCTACTCTCGCTGTGGAGCAAGAAATGTCCGAGAAGACGTTAACAATGGTTAGCGAAAACTGCTTCGATGTAACGAAGCATCCCGCAGGCAATCCCTATGAGGATATTGGGGCGGTCATCAATGGCATCATTGCGGATATCAAGAGCAGGCAACCGGTTTCCGATCTCAATGATGGCGGAAAACCTGGAGCAGTTATCTATATACCACCAGGCGATTATCGTCTTGTTACGCAAGTCGTTATCGACCTGAGCTATCTGAAGATTGTGGGCTCTGGACATGGTTTCACGTCGTCGAGCATCCGTTTCAATGTACCCGCAAACGAGCTGACGCACTGGCATGAAGTGTGGCCAGGCGGAAGTCGCATACTCGTGGACACATCTCCGGATGCCGCCCACGGTGAGGCTGCCGGAGCCGCGTTTTATGTTAAGCGCATCGGAAATCCGCGCATAAGCTCTGTGGAGTTTGCCGACTTCTGCATCGATGGCCTGCACTTCATTGACGATGGTTCGGGGCAAAATGATTCAGAAAATACATACAGGAATGGCAAAACAGGAATTTATGTCGGCAGCGCCAATGACTCAATCCGAATAACGGGGATGGGTCTTATCTATCTGGAGCATGGAGTGACTGTTCATGATGCAGATGCGCTCGCGGTAGATAACAATTTCATTGCAGAGTGCGGCAACTGTATCGAATTGAAAGGCATGGGTCAGGCCACAAGAATAGCAAATAATTTTGTAGGAGCCGGCTACAGGGGACATTCCATTTACGCTGAAAATTATGGTGGCATTCTAGTATCATCAAACAATGTATTCCCTCGAGGAGCGAGCAGTGTCTATTTTTCCGGCGTCGTCCGTTCCTCGGTCACAGGAAACAGATTCCATTCCTTCTATCCCGGAATGTTGGTTTTTGCTCATAACTGTTGCGAGAATTTGGTTTCCTCAAATCACTTTTTGCGAGATCGCGAGCCATGGGCGCCCATGCAGAAGTACGACAACGGTTTGGATGATCTGTTTGGACTTTTGCATATTGACGGCAGCAACAACTCGGTAATCGCGAACCACATCTCGGAAACAATAGATATTCAATATATCAAGCCTGTCGCCGTAAAGCCTGTGATTATCAAGCTGGTTTCCGGTAGTGGCAATTACATAGCCAATAATCACATTGTGGCCACCACCGAAATATCGCAAATCACTGACGCACCAGACAGTGCCTGCTTTTCAACACAAGTGGGCGCATTGCTGTCGACTGACAATCTAAAGGCGCTCGAAGTAACGGCAATACTGGTGCAAGAGGGGTCGGTACGCAATACAGTCCTGGATTCAGGCCGTGACGAACAGGTTGAGATGGACAGAACAATGAACGCATTCAGGGCCACTCCAGCTCCTGGGAATAGTCTGCGATAAAACCCGCCGCCAAGACTCGGCCACCGGTTCAAGATCGGCTTGTGCGGCGCTGGCCGGAACATGGGCTGTCGGACCAATAGGAGTTCGCGCCGGCTTTTTTCAAGTGGATCAATGTCGGGATCGGGTATGACCAGCCGTAGCGACGTCATTCAATTCGAAGGCGTCACAACCTGCTCTACGTAAGCCGCGAGTGTGGGTGCAACATGCTTCCCCGAAACGCTCGCATCAGGACCGCAGCCCCCATCAACCGCGTTGCAAAATCCTGGTGTTGACGTGACCTGCGGTGATCTCCTCGATCGGCACTGGTCGACCAAGCAGATATCCCTGGCCGATGTCGCAACCCAGTTCCTGAAGCCGTCGACGCTGGCTCTCCTCTTCGATGCCTTCGGCCGTGATCGTCACGCCAAGTCCGGCACCGAGAGCGATAATGGCCTTGATCACCTTGTCCTGCTTGTCATTGGTCTCGAACGAGGCGACGAAACTCCTGTCGATCTTGATCTTGTCGAACCGGTAGTTCGACAGTTGGGAGAGGCTGGAATAGCCTGTTCCAAAGTCGTCGAGAGCAATCCTGACCCCCGCATTCACCAGATCGTCGAGGACGATCCGTGCCGTGACGGCGTCCTGGATGATGGCGCTCTCCGTTACCTCAAGCTCGACCCTGTGCGGGGGAAGACCGACATCGCCCAATATCTTGAGAATTCGCAGGCCCAGCAACCTGTCGCTCAGTTGGATCGGTGAAAGGTTGAACGACAGGACGAGTTCGCTTGGCCAGGAAAGCGCATCGGTGCAGGCGCGCCGAAGCAGCTGATCCGTCAATTCGACGATCAGGCCGGCTTGCTCTGCCACTGGAATGAATACGCTGGGGGGGATGAATTCGCCGGAAGCCGTTTTCCAGCGGGCCAGCGCCTCGAAGCCGATAATCTTGTTCGCCTTCAGGTCCACGAGCGGTTGATAATAGGGAACGATCTCAGCCTTCCGGATCGCCGCTCGCAGATCCCCTTCCATTCGAATCCGTTTCGCCAACTCGTCCTGCATCGAAGGCACGAAGGGCTTCACCAGATCGCGGCCCTGCTTTTTCGCCACAGACATCGCACAGTCGGAATGTCGAATGACTTGACCGAGGTCATCGCCGTTCTCCGGATAAAGTGCGAAGCCGACGCTGGCGCCGAGATCGACGGCGACACCATTGAATGTGAAAGGCTTGCCGATCACGCGGACGATGCGGCTGCCCAAAGCGGCAAGATCGGGATTTCCCATGCGCCGCGCCAGAACGACGAACTCGTCTGCACCAATGCGGAAAACGCGCTCACGGGGAAAGAGGGCGGAGAGCCGCTGAGCAACAATTTTCAGCACCGCATCACCGTGATCGTGCCCCAGCAGGTCATTGACCTTCTTGAAGCCGTCGAGATCGATGCTGAACACGGCATAGGTTTCCTGTGCCCTTTGATCGATCATCGCCCGCGCGCACAAGGAATCCAGAAATCTGCGGTTGGGCAGCTCGGTCAGCGTGTCGTGACAGGCAATCCAGTCCACGTTCTTTTCGGCCTGCAGCCTGCGATTAACCTCTCGCGAAAGATCCCGGATCCGCAGCGCGGAATAGATTAGCCCCAGAAACCCGGAGATGTTGAGGGCGAGGAGCGCGTGGTCGAGCGGGTAGCCGTGATGCTGCTCGATGAACCCATCCAGCCCCTCATGCCAATGGAACTGCCAGGATAGGCAGAAAAGCAGCAGGAAGATCGAGATCCAGACCAATATCTCCATCTGGGGTCTGGTTGGCTGGATGCGAGGCATGGGAACGGGCTCCTGTTGGGTGAAGAACCATCATGGCCAGTTCGCAGGACCGCATCGTCCCCTAGATATTTCCAACACCGCCACAATTCATTCGGGCGGAATTAAGCGGGCCGGCTTTTGCCGTCGTTGATCAAGCGCACAGCACCGACCAGCCCGAAAGACTATCTGAACTTCGAACGTTAATGGTGGGTTGCCTGGACGGCGGCGCTGGCATTTCGCTGCGCAGAACGGACAGCTTTCCCGCAAACTGGATGGGGTGGCACCGATCTATAGCGTGGCGCAGGCTACTGAAGGGTGGGGGTAACACCCCACGTGTCCGAGACCATGTAGCCGTTCTGCCACGGATCCTCCGCGTCGACGGAGTATGTATCTCCCAGCGACGAAATGTTTCCTGCCGAGTGAAGCTCAGTGCTTTCGACCGTCACAAACTGAACTTGCTGATGGATTGGATACAATATGTATGCAACATGGCGATGCCTGCCTGCCTGTTTGGCCAGGCTAGATGGAGGAAAAATGACTGAGACAGCCACCATGTCGATCAGCCAGCTGCACGAGTTGGTTGAAGCAATCTTTCGGCGGGCCGGGTTGAATGCGGTGCAGGCAGTTGCATTGACGAATGTCATTGTGGCTGGCGAGCGCGACGGCTGCAAATCTCACGGCATCTACCGCATCGAGGGCGCCTTGCGCACGGTGAAGGCGGGAAAAGCCAAGCCCGATGCCATCCCCACGATCGCCCCGCAGGCAAGTTCCGGTATCGTGACGGTTCAGGGGAATGGCGGGTTTGCTAATCCCGCGTTCGAGCTTGGCTTGCCGCTGGTTGCTCAGGCGGCGCACGCGTCGGGAATTGCGGCGTTGGTTGTCAACGATGTCGTCCACTTTTCTGCGCTCTGGTCGGAAGTGGAAGCCCTGACCGGACAAGGCCTCGCGGCGATCGTCATGTGCCCCAGCTATGCCGCGGTTGCTCCGGCGGGCGGCAGCAAGCCACTGCTGGGGACCAACCCATTCGCCTTCGGCTGGCCGCGAGTGGACAAGCCGCCCTACGTTTTCGACTTCGCGACATCCTTGGTGGCTCGAGGTGAAATTGAACTTCATCGCCGCGCCGGCAAGCAGCTTCCCGAAGGCTGGGCAATCGATGCGCACGGCGCCCCGACCACCGATCCCGATGAAGCTCTCGTCGGCGCGATGTTGCCTTTTGGCGGCCATAAGGGCTCGGCTATAGGAACGATGATCGAACTGCTTGCCGGGGTCATGATCGGTGATCTGACAAGTCCGGAAGTGCTCGATTATCTCGGGACGACGACACTGTCACCAATGCATGGCGAGCTGATCATCGCCATGTCGCCGAAAGCGTTTTCGGCGGGTCGTCCGGGTGACCCGTTTGCGCGAGCAGAAGCGCTGTTCGAGGCAATAATCGGGGGTGGTGCACGGCTTCCCTCCGAACGCCGTTTCGTTGCGCGCGCAAAGTCTGAAAGGGAAGGGATCACCCTGACCTCGGCTGAGTTGGAACAACTCAGCCGCCTTCATGACAAGGGCCTGGATGCCGTTTCCTGACGAGGTTTCAACGTGGCATGGGACGAGCAGGTCTCCCGGAAGGAGGACCTGTTCGTTGAAGGGCTAAGGGATCAGGGCTTGTATTTTTCGACCGCGCCCGGCAGTTTGCTCCATCCGGCATACCAGGTATCGAACAGCTTCAGCTGCTGCTCGACATAGCCGCGCTGGCTTTCGGAAAGTTCGTCGGTTTCGTTGAAATGCAAGGCATATTCCGCGTCACCCTTCAGCACCATCATATGCTTGAAATAAAGCACAAGGTCCGGACCTTCATCGAAGGACGAAAGCACGCCGAGCGCCGATTCCAGCTCGAGCGCACGCTGACGGGCATCCGGGTCGCCCTTGGCGGCAGCCTGCGAAAGATTGCACATATGGATGACTTCCTTGGGCAGGACGCAACCAATGCCGGTGATCGCGCCGACAGCACCGCAGTTCACAAACCCGTGGAAGACACAGGTATCGACGCCGATCATCAGCGACACGTCATCGTCGCGGCTGGTGATGTTTTCCGCAGCATAGCGCATGTCGGCTGCACCGCCGAATTCCTTGAAGCCGACGAGGTTCGCATGGTCTGCACGCAGGGCAAAAAACAGGTCGGCGCGGGTCGCGAAGCCATAGTAAGGGCTGTTGTAGATGACGGCAGGAAGATCCGGCGCAGCCGCAAGGATGGACTTGAAATGGTTTTTCTGGGCCGTGACGACGGTGCCGCGGGAGAGCACGCGGGGGATAACCATCAGTCCCTGTGCGCCTACCTTCTGAGCGTGCGCCGCATGGGCAACGGCTGAAGCGGTATTGACCGCTCCTGTGCCGACGATAACCGGAATACCGGCATTGACCAGGCGCTCGACGCCTTCCATGCGCTGCTGATCGGTCAGGAGGGGCCAATCGCCCATCGAGCCGCAATAGACGACCGCCGACATTCCTTCTGCGATGAGTTCTTTGCCCTTGCGGACCAGCCCATCATAGTCAGGGCTGCGGTCATCCTTGCAGGGTGTCATGAGAGCGGGAACGACGCCCGAAAAAATCTTAGCTTTCATCGTGAAAACTCCTCGGTGAGACGAAACGGAGACTGGTGGCGGATGCAGAGCGTCGCGCCTCGATGCAGATGAATATACATCTTTGTATTTTTTTTGTCGACAAGAAATTGCGAGCGTCGATGTTTTTTAAAGACTGATGTCGAACCGGTCTTTCCTGGCAAACAGCTTCTGAATCTGTTCAACAATTTGTTCCGCGTGCATGCGCGCCAGCCGGTCGGCGAGGTCCGCGTCCCGCGCTGCGATTGCAGCAATGATCTCTTCGTGTTCGTCGACGAATTGCTGCGGCAGCCGATCGCCATAGGACTGGTAGTACAGCCGGAGAATGCGTCGTCCATCATCGAGGATACGATTGAATACGGCGACGAAGTATGGATTGCGCCCGGCTTCTGCAATCGAAGAATGAAGGGCGGCGTTGCTCGCAATCATCGCCAGGGCGTCTTGGTTCGCGACGGCGGTTGCGAATTCTAATTGACGAGCCTTGATCTCCAGCAAATCTGCAGGACGATGATATTGCGCCGCGAGCTTCGTGGTGACGCGGTACATCAGCACCAAAGCGTCGAAGAAAGTATGCAGGTTGAGAAAGTCGATGTTGGATACCATCGTCGACCGATTGGGCAGCGTATCGATCAGACCTTCACCCGCAAGGCGGACCAGCGCCTCGCGGATTGGCGTGCGCGACATTTTGAAATGTTCGGCGAGCTGCACCTCGTCGATCGGGCTGCCGGGTGGCAAGACCAGGTCCAGAATGTCATTGCGCAGAAGTTCGTATACGGTTTTCGCACCGGAACCACGCTTGCGTTCGGAGGGAGCTTGCGTCTGCATGGCCATTTCAAAATCCTTGTTGTCGACAACGGGTACTTTGAAACATTCACGCGGGCAACTGTTCGTGTTCTGCTCCCGACCTTTGCAACAACCGCAAAACAACTCTCGCTGCGGACGCCGGCCCGCACTCGATCCCCTTTTTAGATTGGTCGATCATGCCGGCAGCGAGGCTTCGGCTGTCCATCCGGCTGCTCGGGGTGTCACGCGTCCTGAAATCGCGGCTTCCACGCAGTCGCTCAGACTGGCGAGCCGTACGAAGCGACCCGAGAGGCCGGGGCCGTAATGCGCATATTTTCCGGAGTTCGTGATCACGGCTTTGGTCTTGGTGGGAAACACTGGTTCGGAGATCGAGCACCAGCAAAGGTCCGGGAAAACCTGAACCCCCGCCTGACGCAACTCGGCAAGGGTGCCGTCGCCTTGAGCCTGGTCGATCACCTGCTGGCCGGCTGTCACAATCACGGCGACGCCCGGATGGCGGCGCCTTCCCATCAACGCAGTCGTCAGTGCGGCGGCCAACGCGCGGCATTCTTCGATGGATGCATGCGGGCTCCCGATCGCGACGAGTTCGACATCTGCCGGGCCGTCATTCAGCAAGCGCCACGCATCGTGCATGTCCTCGACCGTGATGCTGACTTGACCGGCGTCCGGATGGACTGGCCCGGCTGCCTCGGGCGTTATCCCTGCGATGTGCAGCATTGGCGATGCGGATGTTGTTCCGAATGCAGCGCAGAGAGCTTTCAAATCGTCTCGAGACGGACGGGCCTGGCCAAGCCCTTTGACAAGCGGAATGCAATCGGGCGCCTTCTTCCCGATCAGATATCCGATGAGTGGCCAAAACGCGTCGTTCACGGATGCCGGGGTTTCAACGTCGATAACCAGCCGAGCGTGCCGATTGATGTCGAGATAAACCCCGGATTCCGGGGCTCGCCCGGTCAATGCAATACAGAGATCCAGGAAGTCAGGGTGTTTGGCCGTGCGCGCACCGAGCACGGTGTTTGCGAAGATGACGGCATTGGACTCCGACCAGGCAATCGTTTCACCGGTTTGCGGAGCGCTGTCCAGAAGATAGGGAGAACAGGTGAAGGTTGGCCGACAGCCCATTCGCACGTAAGCGTCCGCAAGGCGTGCGGCCGGTGCGCCGAAGGACGGCGGTATCCCTTGCATTTCCCAGTTCGCCCGATCGACCGAGATCGCGTTCATCGTGGTCGGAATACGCACCCTCGCACCGAGATCGGCGATCGTCTCGGCAAAAGTAAGGTTTGCCGGACTTGCGTAGATGCATCCGTCGATATGGCCCTGGCTCACATCGATGAGCCGCGTGGCGCCCTGCTGGGCGGCCATCGCACAAATGATCCGCATGGCCTGCATCGCGCCCGGACCATCGCCGCCATTGAGCATCTTGCAGTCTTCCTCGGTCAGTTCGAGGTCGGCGAGGGCAGGAGCAGGCAGTTCCGTGTTGAGGCTCTGAGAGGTGATGACACCACGCTCTATCGACGCCGACTGAGCCTGGGAAAGAAGTCGGAAATTCTCCGGGCTGAGCCTGATGACCGGCATCGGCCTATCGAACATCTCGGCTGCTATCAGTGCACCGAGCGTCAAGACGTCCTCTGCTTCGCTGAAGACCAGAGCGGCGGGACCGCGGCCGGTCAGAATGAGGTCGAGCAATACGCCGGATCCCGTGCAGGAGCCACGGCTCGTCGGCATCATCAAAATGGCGCCGGTCAGGGAAACGCCATGCAGCGGGTGGTGCACGTCGATGACATTTCCGGTTGCCGGGTCTACGCCGCCCCAGAAGCTCAATGCCTCCTCCGTTGCGACAACGCGGCCTGTTGCGGAGCCCTTCAAAACGGTCCGCGGTGCTGATGCGATGGTCATTTGACTGTCTCGTCTGCTCTTTTGGTCGACTGCCGTCGTGTTGCCGTTGCCAGTGGATCGCTCCGCCGACGCCAAGGCTTCAGCTGGAGAATTGTATAAAATATGCAAAAAATGCAGACCTCCCAAGGACCTCCAGGCGCAAATTTGCCGATTTATCGCAATCCAATTTCGCTGAGTTAGGATCAGGCAGTCAGGTCAAGCGCTCAAGAGCACGGATCGTGAAGAGGTACGCGTGACCAGTCGCGCGGCGCAAGCCGCTTGGCTTCGGCGTGGCACATCTGCCGGGGAGGTTTGAACCTCCGAAGCACGATGCCGCGGGCATCGACATCAGCCAAACGGGCTAACGGCCAGGATCGTGTCGGAACGTCTGCGGCCGGGCGTCGGGGTCGCGTGCAATGCTCGCTCCGAGCACGTGCGCAGCAGCGCCGGATCGTCGATCACATGTGCCGGGACTGCGTAGTAGCGGCGAACCGTCACCTCCCTGCCAGCAGCGCTGTAGCGGAACGGTTCTGAGCCATCTGCCTCGAACTCCGCGCGCATCGCGGCGTCGACGCGGAGATACAACGTGCCCTTCATGACGAATCCGAACTGCGCGCCGTTTCGGACGAGGGCGGATCCGCCGAAGAACCGCCGGACATCGATGGAGCCGGCTGGACCGATCTGGCTCGCAAAATCCAGCGCCAGCCTGCGTGTCGCCTCGCTACCCATGGTGCTGTCCTGCGAGAGGATCGAAGAAGCCGGTGATCGCGCCGAGCCGGCCATCAGAAATCACCCCGAAGCTCGTGCCCGTCTGCAGAACACGCTCGTCTTCGTGGCTCAGTGCCCAGCGTGCCAGCGAACGTTCATTGTGATGGAGGACGCTCAATATTTTGAACCGGCCACCCGGTACGCTCTCCTGAAAGCCGGCCATGTAAGCCGTGAGACCGGCTCGCCCGGCGATCTCTCCATTGGGGTCGCAATAGGTCACATCGTCAGCGAGGCAAGCCAGCATTTCCGGCTCGCGAGCGTCAGCATCCAGCGACCAGATGGCCGCATATCGGTTCCATAGTGCCTCAGGTGTCATAACAGTGTCTCCAGTTGATTGAATTCGTCTTCTATCGCCTGCCGCAGGCCGGCCTTGTCTTCGCCGCCGCGAATGAGCACGAGCAGACCTTGATAGAAGGCAAGAAGACGGATGGCCGTCGTGGCTGCCCTGGCTCCGTCCGCGTCTCGAGCCAAGGTCGACTGCTCGGTCAGCCTCGAGCGGAATGTGGTTCGAAGGAGACCGAGCGCTGTCTCGACACGCGGATGCGATTTGACGCCGCCTCCGAATTCCACCGCCATGTTCGTGATCAGGCAGCCAAGGGAGCCGCCGTCGGGCTCATGCAGGAGCGAGAGGAACAGTTCACGCAAGCCTTTAACCCCGCTCCCCGGCGGCGCAAACCGCGCGATCCGTCCCTCCAGGACCGTGCGGTTGTAATGGCCGAAGGCCGCGTCGAAGAGGCCGGCCTTGTCGCCGAAGGCGTGATAGATGCTTCCGCCTTTGAGGCCCGTCGCCTCCTCGAGGTCGCGGATCGACGCACCTTGATAGCCGTGCTTGCGAAAGATTTGCATCGCCCCCTTCAGCACTGCCTCCTCGTCGAATTCCCGTGCTCTGCCCACAATCACCTCGATTCTTTATCAACCGTTCTAGAATGACTGATCAAGAATGAAGGCGCAAGAGCCTCCCGTGACAATCCGCGAGAAAATTCCGCTTGACAACTTTGATGATGAATATCATTGATGATCTATGATGACGATTGTCATTAAAAATTTGAGTGACTGCAGCTGGCTGCCTTCTGCGCGAAAGTTGGTGGTCGATACGGAAGGGCAAGGACAATGGCGATGATGGCGGCGAAAGCGAGCGATGCGGCGCAAGGCCCCGCACCTGGGCTGACCCGCTGCCGCATCCAACCACGCCGATTTCGTGCCGAAGGCTTTGTCCTTCCTTGGCGCCTGACGCCTCAACAGACTTCGAATTGGAGAAAGCCTCATGAAGGCATTCGTCGTTGATAAGTACAAAAAGAAGGGCGCTTTGCGCCTGGCCAACCTGCCGGAACCTGAATTGCAGGACAATGATGTCCTTGTCCGGATTCAGGCCACGGCCGTGAACCTGCTGGACTCCAAGCTGCGGGACGGAGAGTTCAAGCCTATTCTTCCCTATCGTCCGCCATTCGTCCTGGGGCACGACGTTGCCGGCACGGTTGTCAGGACGGGACCGAGGGTCAGGCGGTTCAAGGTCGGTGACGAGGTCTATGCACGGCCGCGCGATCATCGGGTCGGTACATTCGCCGAATTCATTGCCATCGATGAAGCCGATGTGGCGCTGAAACCAAACAATCTCAGCATGACCGAAGCAGCGTCCATTCCCCTGGTGGGGCTGACCGCGTGGCAGGCGCTGGTCGAGGTTGGCAAGGTGAAGCCCGGCCAGAAAGTCTTCATTCAGGCCGGTTCCGGCGGTGTCGGGACTTTCGCCATCCAACTCGCCAAGCATCTTGGCGCGACGGTGGCGACGACGACCAGCGCTGGGAATGCCGAGCTCGCCAAAAGTCTCGGGGCGGATGTGGTCATCGACTACAAGACGCAGGATTTCGAGAAGGTCTTGTCGGGCTACGATCTCGTGCTGAACAGTCAGGATCCGAAGACGCTCGAAAAATCTCTGGCTGTACTGAAGCCGGGTGGCCGGCTCATCTCCATTTCCGGCCCGCCCGATCCCGCATTCGCCAGGGAACTCGGCCTGAACCTGTTCCTGAAACTGGTGCTGCGCCTGCTGAGCCGAGGCGTTCGGAAAAAGGCCAAGCGCCTCGGCATAGGGTATTCATTCCTGTTCATGCGCGCTGAGGGGCAGCAGTTGGGTGAGATTGCGCGCCTGATCGAACAAGGCGTGATCCGACCGGTCGTTGACAAGGTGTTCCCGTTTGAAAAGACCGGCGATGCACTGGCCTATGTCGAGACCGGGCGCGCAAAGGGCAAGGTGGTCATCACGGTCGCAGACTGAGGTCGACCTGACGGCGTGGCGTGCGTTGCGAGACGAACGCCAGAAATAGTTTCCAACTCTGAAAGTGACAAATGACCAGCAGCGCACTCTTTGAGCCCGCCGTACTCGGCTCTCTCACACTATCCAACCGCATCGTCATGGCGCCATTGACGCGCAACAGAGCGGGCGCCGGGTTTGTGCCGGGCGATCTTATTGCTGAGTATTATGCGCAACGGGCCTCGGCAGGCCTGATCATCTCGGAGGCGACCCAGATTTCGCAACAAGGGCAGGGCTATCAGGACACGCCCGGCATCTACACGCAGGCGCAGGTCGACGGCTGGCGCAAGGTGACCGACGCGGTGCATGCCAGGGGCGGCCACATCGTTCTGCAGCTCTGGCATGTCGGTCGGGTATCGCATGTCGACCTGCAGCCGGATGGGCAGCCCCCAGTGGCGCCTTCCGCCATCAGGGCCGAAACTAAGACGTTTGTGAACAACACCTTCGTCGACGTGTCGGCACCTCGGGCGCTCGAATTGCATGAGATCTCCGGCATTATCGAGGATTTCCGTCGCGCCGCCGCCAATGCCATTGCCGCCGGCTTCGATGGCGTCGAAGTTCACAGCGCCAACGGCTACCTGCTCGACCAGTTCGCCAGGGACGGCGCCAACACCCGCACCGACGCCTATGGCGGGTCGATCGAAAACCGGGCCCGGCTGACGCTCGAGGTGACGGCCGCGGTCATCGAGGAAGTTGGAGCGGCGCGAACCGGAGTTCGGATTTCACCGGTGTCGCCGGCCAATGGATTATCCGCAACCGATCCGCAGGCGCAGTTCGGTTACATCGTCGAGAAGCTCGACGAGATGGGCATCGCCTACCTCCATGTCGTCGAAGGCGCGACGGGCGGGCCGCGCGATGTTGCACCCTTCGATTACGAGGCGCTTCGCCGCAAGTTCAGGAATACCTACATCGCCAATAACGGCTACGATCTGAACCTCGCGACGGCCAGGCTGGAGCAAGGGCTGGCGGACCTGTTTGCCTTCGGCAGGCCGTTCATCGCCAATCCGGATTTTGTCGAACGCCTGAAGGTTGGTGCATCGCTGGCCAATCTCGATATGGCGACGCTCTACGGCGGAGGCGCGGCGGGCTATACCGACTATCCTGAAATGGCCGCACCGGTCGGCGCCTGACGGCATGGGGCCGCTTGTATGCGGCCCTACAGCATGATGCCGAAAAGTGTGAGCGGTTTTAGAACAGGATTCAGATTTTAGGCCGATCCGGCCTAAAATCATCCTGTTCTAACGTTCCCGCATCCGATTTTCGATGGCGTCGCGGCAATCCGCTCGGCAGGCGTCGAGTAGTTCGTCCGCCAGCGGGGAATCGTCCGGGCAGGCCCTCGACAGCACGATTGCTCCGACGGCCTGAGCGAGGATGGTGATGGCTTGCGCCCGGTCCCCGGCGCCGGAAGCGTGATGTCGTGCAATGCCGTCCTCGATCGCGCGCACGAGGTTATCTATTCCTGCAGCAAAGACGGCCTTCGTTTCTTCAGGTTGCCGAGCCGCATCGCAGCTCAGCGCCGCGGCCGTGCACCCCTGGCCGCGCCCATCCCGGTGTTCACGCGCGAGATAAAGTTCCATGACGGCGAGCACGTCATGACCGGCATAGCGCTTCAAGGTCTCGCTCAAACCATTCTCGGTCGACTCCGCGATCAAGTCCTCCTTGGAGCGGAAGTGATTGTAGAAGCCGCCATGGGTGAGCCCCGCACGCTCCATCAACTCCGCCACCCCCACGCCATCGAACCCGCGCTCGCGAAACAGCTCCGACGCGGTGGCGATAATCCGTTCGTAATTTTGCTGCTTCTTTTCCTTGGTGATCCGCACTTTACAGTCCTTTCGACCGCCATGCCCGAATTATGATGTCATATATCATTATAACTTGACTTATTGATGATGTATATCATTGATAATTGCGGCCGGCACAGGCTCGTACCTCATGGCAGACACGCATCTCATCGCACCGGCCCGTTTCGCCGCCGCCAGAAGACGTGCCGATCACGCTCTACGATCTGACCCCGACCGAGACGCGCGTCGTCCTCAATTGCCGCGGCGACTGGTTGAATTTCTGGCGGAAAGCGGTTGCGAAATGTGCCGCATCGGAAAAGCCGGTCTCGAAGGCGATCTGCGTCATCGAGAGCGTGCTGTTTTCCACCAGAAAGCGGGCGTAACGCAGGCGGGTCTCGATGATGAACCGCTTCGGCGTCATGCCGATGCCTTGCTGGAACAGGCGCCCGAACTGACGCGGCGACAGGCCGATCATGCTGGCTGCCTGCTCGGGTGATACGTCACGGCCCTTGCGACTCTCGATCAAAACGACCGCGCGCTGAATTCGGGAATCCTCGACATGACGAAAGCTGGAAACCCGACCGTGGTCGAAAGCGCTCAAGCCCTTGTGCTCGGTCAGCGACAGCTGGTGAACTGCCTTGGCCGCCCGGTCAGGCCCGCAATGGGTGCCAATGAGTTCTGTCATCAGTGACAGGATCGAGACGCCGCCGGGAACGGTGATGCGGCCGTTCTCGATCAGGAAGTCGTCGCGCGTCGAGAATGCCTGGCGCGGAAATGCGATCTTGAAATCCTCGGCATGGAAGGGATGAACGGAGGCTTTACGCCCGGTCAGCAGACCTTCTTGGGCGAGTACGAAGACGCCGGTGCAGACGCCGATCACCGGGACGCCGGCGGATGCGGCGACCCGCAGGTAGTCGCGGTGCTTGCTGGGTGCTGCGCGTAGATGCGGCAGGAGTCCGCCGATGACGGCGATATAGTCGAAGTCCGTCGGGTTGATATAGGGCGCATCGGGCTGCACGCGGATGCCGCAACTCGCCACCGCGGCGTGGCCCGGCGCTCCCATGATCGACCAGCGGCAATGCAGGGGCCGGGAGTTGTCGGCGAAATCGGCGGCATGCCGCAAGGGCTCGACGATCCCGGTCAGCGACATCATCGGGAAGCTCGGCCAGAGCAGAATGCCGATGGAGAGATCGGCCTTGCGGTCTCGGGCGGCCAAAAGCCGTTCGGCCCACAAACCATCGAGCCAGCGGACATAGTCCGGCTCGCTGGCACGTGCATCTGAAAGGGTGGCGTCTGCGTCCATGCCCGGCCGACCTTAGATCAGCCGTGTCGCTATTTCAAAGAAAATGTCCGATTTCTAAAATTCAACGCCGCCTTTCGGTGGCAAGCTCTCTCTCGTCGAACTCGACATCCGGGGACAAGACCCACGGACCGGGGAACTAAAAACAAATCAAGGATCAGAACAATGGCACTTTCTCTTTCGAGAAGGGTGGTGATGTGCGCGCTGCTGGCAGGCAGCTTCATGGCATCGGCACCGCTCGCAAACGCATTCGAACTTGCCGAGCAGGGCAAGCTGACGGTCGCATTTACCGGCGACATGCCGGGCTCCGGCTGGCAGGACGGCAAGCTGATCGGTTATGACGGCGAGATTATGCAGCGCATCGCCGACAAGCTCGGCCTCAAGATACAACCGGCCCTCATGGAATGGTCGGGTACGATCGCCTCCGTTCAGTCCGGTCGCGTCGACGTGATGCTCGGCACGATGGGCTGGACCGAGAAGCGTACGAAGATCATGACGTTGTCTGAGCCGATCCATTATTTCAAGAACGGCATCATGCAATCGAACAAGACGAACTGGGACAAGCTTTCCGACCTGGAAGGCAAGAAGGTCGGCACGATCACCGGCTTCTCCTTTGTCCCGGAACTGAAGACGATCAAGGGCCTTGAGCTCTCACTCTACGACACCTCCGACGCCGCCGTGCGCGATCTTATTGCCGGGCGTATCGATGCCGTCATCGGCGACCCGCCGGTGGTTTCCTACGCCATCAAGCAGAACCCGGATTGGAACATGCACTTCCTCGCCTTCACAGACAACAGCGCGGATTTCCCGCTGCTTACCGGGCTCGGTCAGGTCGTCTACGGTCTCAACCAGAAGAACGACGATCTGCGCCAGAAGATGGACGCGATCATCGCCGATATGTGGAAGAGCTGTGAGATGAAGGACATCGGCGCACGCTACGGATTGTCCGCCGATGTCTGGTTTAAGCCGGTGGGTGCAAACTTCCGTGCCGGCGTCGACCGCCCCGGCGATTACAAGCTTCCGTCCTGCGCAGCCGGCGGCTGACCGGGCTGACGGATGAAGGCTGCGGCAAGCGGCTTTCATCCGTCCTCTTCGCCAAGACACAACAGCATAAGGAAACGGCGATGAATGCGCTTTTGAGCGTTGCGGGCCTGCGCAAGAGTTATGGCCCTGTCGAAGTCCTGAGGGGAATCGATTTTACCGTCGCAGCCGGTGAGAAGATTGCCCTGATCGGCCCCTCGGGCTCCGGGAAATCTACCTGTCTGCGCTGCGTGAATTTTCTGGAGAAACCGAGTGCTGGTGAGATCAGCCTCGATGGCGAGCGGATCGGCGTTCGCAACGGCCAGGTGATGAGAGACCGGCAGCTTGCGCCACAGCGCGCCGAGATGGGCATGGTCTTCCAGCTCTTCAATCTCTGGCCGCATCTCTCGGTGACGGAAAACGTTGCGATCGCGGCGCGCAAGGTCCGCGGTCTGACTGCCGTCGAGGCGCGCGAATTGGCCTTGGAGATGTTGGCGAAAGTGCACATGACGCACCGCGCCGATGCTTCACCGCTGGAGCTGTCCGGCGGGCAGCAGCAGCGTGTGGCCATCGCGCGGGCGCTCGCCCAGAAGCCGAAGCTCATGCTTTTCGACGAACCGACCTCAGCCCTTGATCCCGAACTGGTCCATGAAGTTCTGAAAGTGATGGAAGAGCTCGCGGCCGAAGGACGCACGATGCTGATCGTCACGCACGAGATTGCCTTTGCCCGCGACATCGCCGACCGGGTGCTGTTCCTCGACGGCGGAAAGATCGTCGAAGCCGGACCGGCGCGCCAGGTCATTACCGCTCCGCGCGAGGCACGCACGCAAGCGTTTCTCAACAAGATCCGGCACTAGGCGCCATGAGCGGATTCTCGCTATTCTTCTCCGTCGTCCAGGGGCTCGCCGCCGGGCTTGAGGTAACGGTCTTGGTTACGGTGGCCTCGCTGGCTTTTGCAACCGGCATCGGCTTCCTTCTCGCCCTCGTCAGGCAATTCACAGCGATCAGGTTCGTCAATATGGCGATCGACGCCTATTGCGAAATCCTCTGCAACGTACCGGCCCTGACGCATCTGTTCATCCTCTACTTCGGGCTTGCCAGCATTGGCGTGAGGCTGACGTCGATTGCCGCCGCCATTCTGGGCCTCGGGCTTATCGGCGCAGCCACTACCTCAGCGATCTTCCGCGCCGGTTTCGCCGCTTTGCCAAAAGGGCAGGCGGAGGCGTCGCTTGCTGCAGGGTTGACACCGCTCCAGACGATTTTCGAAATTCTGACGCCGCAGGCCATGCGGATCGCCCTGCCGGCGCTCGGGAATTACGCGGTGCAGCTCCTCAAGGACACCTCCGTCGTCTCGGCCATCGCGGCGCCTGAAATCATGTTCTTCGCCCGCTCCATGGTCACGTCGTCCTTCCAGACAACGATGATCTACGCGACGGCGGCGGCACTCTATCTGTTGCTGAGCCTGCCATTGATGCAGGCGACGCGATTCCTTGAAAGACGTTACGGGAGACTGAAAGGATGAGCGGGTTCTTCGCACCCTACCGCGACTATGGTGGCGAATGGCTGCCCTTGTTGTTGCGGGCAATGATGAATACGGCAGTGCTTTCCGTGTGCGCCTTTGCTCTGGCGCTCGTGCTCGGTTTGCTGCTTTCGCTGTGCCAGAGATCAAGTTTCGCGGCGCTACGGCATTTCGCGGCACTTTATGTGACGGTCGCGCGCGGCGTGCCGCTGCTCGCGGTGCTGTTTCTGCTTTACTTCGGCCTGCCGGGCATTGGGATCGTCTTCGATGCCTTCGGCGCGGCGATCGCAGGTTTGGCGTTGTGTTTTGCGGCTCAGATCGCCGAACTCTTCCGGGCCGGACTGAAGGCGATCCCGGCGGGGCAGAGCGAGGCGGCCCTGGCCGTCGGTCTCACGCCGGTTCAGAGCTTCCGGCTGATCATCCTCCCCCAGGTCGTCCGCGTCATCCTGGCCCCGATGATCGTCACCTTCGTCGCGCTTCTCAAGGATTCCTCGCTCGCATCGCTGATCACCGTCAACGAGCTGGTTCTGACCGGCCGGGCGATGGCGACCGAGTATTTTCTGCCGCTGCAGATCTATGTGGCGGTTGGCCTCTGCTACTTCGCGATCGCCTGGCCGTTTTCGGTCTTCTCCCGCCGGCTTGCCGTGCCCACCCGCTAATTCATCACAAGGCTCAGATCATGACCACCGATATGACCGTTGCCGCGGTCACCGCGTTTCGTTCCGCCGCGCCGGCACGCAAGGCCCGCCCCCTCATTCTTATAACGCCCGATCTCGGCGAGACGCCGCAAAAGCCGACCGAGTGCGAATATGTGGTGCGGTCGAACTATGCCGAGGCAATCACCAGCGCCGGCGGGGTCCCGATGATCCTGCCCTATGACGCCGAAAACATCGATGCGGCGCTGGCGCTCGCCGATGGTGTCGTTCTGACCGGCTCCCGGCCGGGTGCTGAAGTGGCTGATCGGCGCCGCGACTTCGAGCGTCAGCTGGTGGCCAAGGCCCTGACGACAGGCAAACCGCTCCTCGGTATCTGCCATGGCATGCAGTTGATCGGCGAGTGCCTTGGCGGAGAGTTCCTGAGCGAGCTTCCGGCCGCCGGCATTTCGCACATCCCGCAGGACCTGCCCGATGAACTGGCGCACGAGATCATCGTCGAGCCGGACAGCCTGCTTGCCGGCTGGGTCGGGACAGGACCGACCCGGGTCAACAGCCTGCATCGCCATGCGCTGTCCGGTCACGGGCGCTTTCGCGTCATCGCGCGGGCACCCGATGGGATCATCGAGGCATTCGAGGGCGAGACGGAGGCATTTTGCCTGGGTGTCCAGTGGCATCCGGAATACCGCCTGACGGTCCTCGATCTGGAAATCCTCAAGGCTTTCGTCGCGCGCAGTGCCGAAGCCGGGGAAAGGAGAAGGGCGGAGCCCGGCATGAGCGGAAGCGATGCTGTGCGCAGGCGCCTTGCCGCCTTCGGCCTGGCCTTGCCGGAAGCCGCAATGCCGCCCGGGGCTTTCGCCGGCGCTGTTCGAACCGGCAATATCGTCACCGTGTCCGGTCAGGTGCCGGTGACCGATGGAGCCGTTCGGCGGACCGGTCGGCTCGGGACGGATGTCTCGATCGAGGAGGGCCGCGAATGCGCACGGATCTGCCTTCTCAACGTGCTTGCTCAGCTTGAGCGCGCCAGCGGTGGGTTCGACAAGGTGCGCGGCTTCGTGCGGCTTGCGGGCTATGTTGCCGCGACTGACGATTTTACCCGCCACGGCGCGGTCGTCGACGGCGCGTCCGAGCTGCTGCGCGATCTCTTTCCGGATCGGTGGGAGCATGCCCGCATTGCGATCGGCGTGTCATCTCTTCCGCGGGGCGTTCCGGTCGAAATCGAGCTGACCGCGCTTGTGGGAAACGAGGTGTGACATGGCGCGCATCGCGGTCATCGGCGCAGGCGTCATCGGCGTTTCCTCCGCCTACCTTTTGGCCAAGGCAGGGCACGATGTGACGCTTATCGATGCAGCAGCCGAACCCGGCAGCGGCGCCAGCGCCGGCAACGCCGCGCAGCTCTCCTGGGCCTATGGCGATGCGATGGCATCTCCCGGACTGCTCAGGCATCTGCCGGCCATCGCCCTCGGCCGCGATCCCGCGTTCCGGATTCGCTGGCAGCTGGACCCGGATTTTCTTCTCTGGGGGCTGCGCTTCCTCGCCAACGCACCATTTCCGCGATGGTGGAGCAATACGCAGGCCATTCTGGAACTCGCCGGAGAGTCCCGCCGCGAGCTCGCATTCCTGCTGGCGGAAACCGGTCTTTCCTTCGACTACCGGCTTGCGGGAAAGCTGCATCTCTATCCGGATCAGCGCAGCTTTGCCGCGGCCCGATCGGCCGTCTCGCGCAAGAATGCACTCGGATTCGAGCAGCACATGCTGTCGCGCGCAGAAGCCCGGGAAATCGAGCCTGCCCTTGCCGGCTACCAAGGCGAAATCGCCGGTGCGGTCTACACGCCGGGTGATGCGCTCGGCGATGCAGCCGGCTTTTGCCGTCAGCTGACACACCATATTGCACAGCATTACCGGGTTTCGCTCCTCTTCGGCCGGAAAGTGGCGGGTTTCTCGCGCGAGGCGGACAGACTTGCAGCCGTGAGGTTCGACGACCGGGAGGAACTCACGGTCGATGCCGCCGTCGTCGCTGCGGGGGCTCAGGTCCGTTTGCTTGCCACAGAGCTGCCGGAGGTCCGCCCGGTGCGTCCGGTGAGAGGCTATTCGCTGACCGTGCCGCGGACCGGCGCCGCACCCGCCATCAGCCTCACCGACGTCAAACGCAAGCTGGCTTTCGCATCGATCGGGGATCGTTTCCGCGTCGCCGGTCTTGCCGATATCGACCGCCCAGGCGCGGGCTTCGACCCAGCGCGTTTCGAAGCGCTGCGTAGCGCAGCGGCCGGTGTCCTGCCGGATCTCTTCAATAGCGGCGTCGTTCTGATGCGCTGGTCAGGCGAGCGGCCGATGACCCCGTCATCCCGCCCGATCATCGGGCCCTCCGAGCGTCTGAAAGGTGTTTACATCAACACCGGCCACGGGATGCTCGGCTGGACCTTAGCATTGGGCTCGGCCCGAAAAATGGTGGACCTGATCGGTATGCAGACGAGATGACGGCTAGACCATAGCTAATAAACGAACGGATCTACCGCCGCCTGCGCGCCCGGCTCCTTCGGATAGATCACCCCCTTGCGCAGGATGATGTTGGCATAGAGCCTGGGCTCGCTTGTCTGGATCACCGCATGGGCGGCCTTCACCCGGACGTAGAAATCCGGGCCGATCAGCGGCATCACCTGGCGGTGCGGCTCGTGGTGGGCGCAGCAGTCGATCATCTCCTCATGCACCGGATCGAGCTTGTCGCGCTCGGTCTTGACGGTCGAGCGGAAGATTGCCTCGGGCACAAAATCATCGATCGGCAGCACGCTGAGCACGGCGTTGAGAACGGGCACGAGATGGTGGCCGTCGAGCCGGATCAGCCGGCGCGCATGTTCGACGCCTGGGTAATTACCGTCGACGATGGCGATCTCGTCGCCGTGACCCATGGCCCGAAGCGTAAAAAGCAGCTCCGGGCTCAACAGCGGATCAAGTCCTTTCAGCATGGTCTACCTCCTTGAAAAGTACGTTCTGGTCGGTGAGGTAACGCGCAAAGATCGGCAGGCTGGCGCCGCCGATGGCGCGCGCCTGGGCGCCGACCGCGCCCTCGAGGATTTCGGGCATGACGACGCCCTGCAGGTCGAGCTTGGCGGCTTCGTCGATCGTCGCCTGCACCACGCGGCTGCGCACCCAATGGGGAAAACCGCCGTCGATCACAGCCGCGCTGAAATCGACGATCGAGGCGGCCGCGACGATCGCCTGCGCCAGCGCCTTGGCGCTATCCTGGATCCAGGCTTCCATCGGCTCGCCGAAATCCACCCAGTCGTCGGCCGAATACCACAGCGGCTCGGGATCGATGCCGCGCTCGCGCAGCATGTTTTCGAGCACGAAGATCGAGGCGATTTCGAGCAGCTGCATCGTCTCGCCGTTCTTGCCGCGCACCGGCAGTGGCCCGATTGCGCCTGCCGTCCCGGTGCGGCCGGAAAAGATCGCCGAATTCAAGACGATGCCGCCGCCGATGAAGGAGCCGATGAAGAAATAGACGAAATCCGGATAGGACGGCCCGACGCCGAAGACCAGTTCGGCGCCGCAGGCGCTGGTCGCATCGTTCTGCATGAAGACCGGATGAGAGACGCGCGCGGCGATGTCGGCCTGCAGGTCGACCTCGCGCCAGACCTCCATGGCGCCGGCCGGCGCGCCGACCTCTTCGGCCCAATTCCAGAGCTCGAAGGGTGCGGCGATGCCGAGGCCGGCAATGCGGCCGCGCTGTTTTTCGTCGAGCCGGTCTTCGAGCTCCTGGATGCCCGAGGTGACGAAGGCGAGGATTTCATCCGGCAGCGGGTAGGCATAGGTCCGGTGCAGCTGCATGCGGATGCGGCCGACGAAATCCATCAGCACCAGATCGGCGCTGCGCCGGCCCATCTTCAGGCCGAAGGAATAGACGGCGTCGGCATTGAGATGCATCGGGATCGACGGCTGGCCGACCCGGCCGCGCACCGGCGCCCCGCGCGACAGCAGCCCTTCCTTTTCCAGGACCCGCATGATGACGGAGACGGTCTGCGCCGACAGCCCGCTGCGGCGCGCGATATCGGCCTTCGACAGCGCGCCGTAAAGACGCACCAGCGACAGCACGAGCCGTTCATTATAGGCCCGTACCCTGACCTGGTTCGCACCGCCGGCCGGATTCAGAATAGGTGGCGGGACCGGTGTGTGTTCCGGTCCATCCAAGGACGACATGACCGCTCCTCCCGATCGTTGGCCCTACTGCATAATTCCTTAAGTCGGGATCGATTTAAGGACAAAATTATGCAGCACTTCAAAGTGCTACAGCGTCCTTTGCGCGTCGAAGACGCGCGGCGCTGTATGCCTGATTTCCACGGAGCATGCCATATCGAATTAATAATTCAATTGGATTTATTTATTGACAAGCCAATTTCTTTTCGCTTTTAATTGCCGTCGTCAAGGGCACGGGACGGCTTTGGAAGCTTAACAATCCACGGCAAAGTGTCATATCGTAAAATTCCGGCCCGCAGGGGCGGCGCCGGCAAACTCTGGGAGGAGTTCCATGAAGAAATCTGTTCTCGCTTTCGGCGCGCTCGCGCTTGGTGTCACCTTTTCCGCTCCTGTCATGGCGGCGGACGTTGCCGCCTGCCTGATCACCAAGACCGACACCAACCCCTTCTTCGTCAAGATGAAGGAAGGTGCTACGGCCAAGGCCAAGGAACTCGGCGTTTCGCTGAAGTCCTATGCCGGCAAGATCGATGGTGACAGCGAAAGCCAGGTGGCAGCGATCGAAAGCTGCATCGCCGACGGCGCCAAGGGCATCCTGATTGCCGCTTCCGACACCAAGGGCATCGTCTCTTCGGTCAAGAAGGCGCGTGAAGCCGGCCTGCTGGTCATCGCTCTCGACACGCCGCTCGAGCCGGCCGATGCCGCCGACGCCACCTTCGCCACCGACAACCTGCTCGCCGGCAAGCTGATCGGCCAGTGGGCCAAGGAAACCATGGGCGACAAGGCCAAGGACGCCAAGGTCGGCTTCCTCGACCTGACCCCGTCGCAGCCGACGGTCGACGTTCTGCGCGACCAGGGCTTCATGATGGGCTTCGGCATCGATCCGAAGGACCCGAACAAGATCGGCGACGAAGACGACAAGCGCATCGTCGGTCATGACGTGACCAACGGCAATGAAGAAGGCGGCCGCAAGGCCATGGAAAACCTTCTGCAGAAGGATCCGAGCATCAACGTCATCCACACGATCAACGAGCCGGCTGCTGTCGGCGCCTACCAGGCGCTGAAGGCCGTCGGCATGGAAAAGAACGTGCTGATCGTCTCAGTTGACGGCGGTTGCCCAGGCGTCAAGTCGGTCAAGGAAGGCGTCATCGGCGCCACCTCGCAGCAATATCCGCTGATGATGGCAGCCCTTGGCGTCGAGGCGATCAAGAAGTTCGCCGACAGCGGTGAAAAGCCGAAGCCGACCGAAGGCAAATCCTTCTTCGACACCGGCGTTTCGCTCGTCACCGACAAGCCGGTCTCCGGCGTCAAGTCGATCGACACCAAAGTAGGCACGGACAAGTGCTGGGGCTGAGCCAAATCTCTTGAAAGCAGAACGGCCGGGGCTTGATCCCCGGCCGTTTTCGACGGACGATGTACCGTCGCCTCACGAACCGGCTAAGCAAAGACCGGAAGGATATCGGTGACGGCCCCCGTGCGAATTCGGCGCGCGGATGCGGAGGAGGAACCATGACCGGAACACAGGAATTCGAACGTGTCCTCGACGGCAGCGACAAGAGCGTCGCCTCCTTCGAGCATCAGGATGTCTCGCTGATCAAGCGTGCCCAGCATTTTCTGCACTCGACGCCGGCCGCCGTGCCGCTGATCGTGCTGGTGCTGGCGATCATCATCTTCGGGATCGCCATCGGCGGACGGTTCTTCTCGTCCTACACGCTGACGCTGATCCTGCAGCAGATCGCCATCGTCGGTATTCTCGGCGCCGCCCAGACGCTGGTCATCCTGACTGCCGGCATCGATCTTTCGATCGGCGTCATCATGGTGATCTCGGCGGTTATCATGGGCAATGTCGCCATCGCCTACGGCATACCGACGCCGATCGCGGTCGCAGCCGGCCTCCTCGTCGGCGGCCTTTGCGGATTGCTGAACGGCTTTCTCGTCGCCTACATGAAACTGCCGCCGTTCATCGTCACGCTCGGCACCTGGAATATCGTCATGGCGACGAATTTCATCTATTCCGCCAACGAGACGATCCGCGACACCGATGTCGATGAACAGGCGCCGCTGCTGCATCTTTTCGCCATGAGCTTCAAAGCCGGCACCGCCGTGCTCACGCTCGGCGTCATCGCCATGGTGCTGCTCGTCCTCTTGCTCTGGTATGTGCTCAATCACACCGCTTGGGGCCGGCATGTCTATGCAGTCGGCGACGATCCGGAGGCGGCCAAGCTCTCCGGCATCCAGACCAAGAAGGTGCTGCTCACCGTCTATACCATATCGGGCGTCATCGCCGCCTTCGCCGCCTGGGTCTCGATTGGCCGCAACGGCTCGATCTCGCCATCCTCGGCGGTGACCGATTTTAACCTGCAGGCGATCACCGCGACGGTGATCGGCGGCATCTCGCTGTTCGGCGGCCGCGGCTCCATTCTCGGCACGCTGTTCGGTGCGATGATCGTCGGCGTCGTCTCGATGGGCCTCAACATGCTCGGCGCCGACCCGCAATGGAAAGTCCTTTTGACCGGCGTGCTGATCATTGCCGCCGTCGCCATCGACCAGTGGATCAGAAAGGTTTCGGTGTAATCATGGCTCGCGAACCCCTTCTCACCGCGCGCGGTCTCGTCAAGCGCTACGGCCGCGTGACCGCGCTCGACAATGCCGATTTCGACCTTTACCCCGGCGAAATCCTCGCCGTCATCGGCGATAACGGCGCCGGCAAATCCTCGCTGATCAAGGCGATATCGGGCGCCGCCACCCCGGACGAGGGGGTGATCACCCTCGAAGGCCGGCAGGTGCAGTTCCGCTCGCCGATGGAAGCGCGCGATGCTGGCATCGAGACCGTCTATCAGAACCTGGCTTTGTCGCCGGCGCTGTCGATCGCCGACAACATGTTCCTCGGCCGCGAGATCCGCAAGCCCGGCGTGCTCGGCTCGATGCTTCGCATGCTCGACCGGCCGGCGATGGAAAAGCTGGCGCGCAACAAGCTCTCCGAACTCGGCCTGATGACCATCCAGAACATCAACCAGGCGGTGGAAACGCTCTCCGGCGGCCAGCGCCAGGGTGTCGCCGTCGCCCGCGCCGCCGCCTTCGGCTCCAAGGTCATCATCATGGACGAACCGACGGCCGCCCTCGGGGTCAAGGAAAGCCGCCGCGTGCTGGAATTGATCCTCGACGTTCGCGCCCGCGGCATTCCGATCGTGCTGATCTCCCACAACATGCCGCATGTCTTCGAGGTCGCCGACCGGATCCATATCCACCGCCTCGGCCGGCGCCTGACGGTGATCGATCCCAAGGAATACACCATGTCCGACGCCGTCGCCTTCATGACCGGCGCCAAGGCGGTGCCGACGGAGCCGGTCGCGGCATGACGGTCAGCACCGAGGAAATCGCCGGCGAGGTCCTCAGCCGCGCCGGCGATAGCACGCGCTTCCTCATCGGCATTGCCGGCCCGCCAGGGTCGGGCAAGTCGACTATGGCCGACAATCTGGCGGCGGCGCTGAACGCCAAAGGCGAAAGCGCCGCAGTCCTGCCGATGGACGGCTTCCACATGGACAATGCCATCCTGATCGAACGCGGCCTTTTGGCCCGCAAGGGCATCCCCGAGACCTTCGATGTCCGCGGTTTCCTCGACATCGTCCGTGCCGTCAGGCCAGCCGACCAGGAGGTTCTGGTGCCGGTCTTCGACCGCTCGCGCGAACTCGCGATTGCTTCCGCCCGGCCGATCGATCCCAAGGACCGTTTCATCATCGTCGAGGGCAACTATCTGCTCTTCACGCAAGGTAAATGGGCAGAACTCGACGGCATCTTCGATTACACGATTATGCTGGCCCCGCCGATCGAGGTGCTCGAGGAGCGGCTCTGGGCGCGCTGGCGCGGTTATAATCTCACCGAGGACGCCGCCAGCGCCAAGGTCTATGGCAACGACCTGCCGAACGGCCGGCTGATCCTCGAAAACCGCCGTCCGGCCGATGTGACGCTGGAGATCGCGCTGGCGTGATGCCGCGACGACGACATGCATGAACAACGAGCTGAAGCGCGGCGCATGAATCGATTTCAATGCGCCGCGCTTTAGTGTTATTCGAAGCCGCAGACGCATCGCTTCGGAGGCCTGCCATGCAATCGATCACCATCCGCCGCCCTGACGACTGGCACCTGCATCTGCGCGACGGCGCCATGCTGGAAGGCGTGATTGCCGATACGAGCCGCACCTTCGCCCGCGCCATCATCATGCCCAACCTGGTGCCGCCGGTGGTCACCACATCAGACGCCATCGCCTACCGCCAACGTATCCTTAAAGCGCTGCCGGCCGGCCATCGTTTCCAGCCGCTGATGACGCTTTATCTCACCGAGCATACCAGCCCCGACGATGTCGAGGCGGGCGCAAAAAGCGGCCTGATCACCGCCGTCAAGCTCTATCCGGCCGGCGCCACCACCAATTCGCATGGCGGCGTGCGCGACATGGAAAAGGCGATGCCGGTGCTGGAGCGCATGGCAAAGATCGGCCTGCCGCTCTGCGTCCATGGCGAGGTGACGACACCTGAGGTCGATATCTTCGACCGCGAGGCTGTCTTCATCGACACCGTGCTCGATCCGCTGCGCCGACGCCTGCCTGAGCTGAAGGTGACGATGGAGCATGTGACGACATCTGATGGTATCGATTACATCAAGGCGGCCAAGGCCAATCTCGCCGGCTCGATCACCACTCACCATTTGATCATCAACCGCAACGCCATCCTGGTCGGCGGCATCCGCCCGCATTATTATTGCCTGCCGGTCGCCAAGCGCGAGAACCACCGGCTGGCCTTGCGCGCCGCCGCCACCGGCGGCGATCCGCGCTTCTTCCTCGGCACCGATTCCGCCCCGCATGTCGACCCGCTGAAGGAATGCGCCTGCGGCTGCGCCGGCATCTACACCTCGGTCAATACGATGAGCTGCCTTGCCCATGTTTTCGAACAGGAGGCCGCGCTGGAAAATCTCGAAGCCTTCGTCTCGCTGAACGGCCCGGCCTGGTACGGGCTTCAGCCGAACGAGGATCGCATCACCCTGGCAAAGCAGGCCGAGCCGGTCGTCTTCCCCGCCAGGATCGAAACCGGCGCCGGCCCGGTGACGGTGTTTGATCCGATGTTCCCGCTGCATTGGCAGGTGGTGGCATAAGCGCCACGTTTGTCCCTCACCCTCACCCTCACCCTCACCCTCTCCCAGTAAAAACGGGGCGAGGGGACGTGCCCTGCGAGACGTCGGCGAGGGACGGAGAGGTCGCGGCATTTCCCCTTCGCCCCGTTTACGGGGAGAGCGACTGTCTTATTTGTCAAGCGTTTTGCCATGGTCGTCCGTCCCTGATGATGGCATTGAGGATGGTGAGCAGCTTGCGCATAGTTGCGACGATCTTGGGCTTGCCGGCCGCGACCAGACGGTCGCGGAAGGCCTTGAGGTCGGGGTTGTACCGACTGGCGACGAGGG
The DNA here is from genome assembly GCF_019685115.1 of Rhizobium sp. NZLR11. Taxonomy (NCBI): domain Bacteria; kingdom Pseudomonadati; phylum Pseudomonadota; class Alphaproteobacteria; order Hyphomicrobiales; family Rhizobiaceae; genus Rhizobium; species Rhizobium sp. NZLR11. The sequence continues at coordinate 284,948 of NZ_JABDWD010000008.1, forward strand.
CGGCCATGAACAGCACAGCCCGCACCTTGCCGCGGCCGCCGC